>JAUVGT010000092.1 GCA_030593645.1 Deltaproteobacteria bacterium | reverse complement strand
TTTTTAATTCCACTTCCATTTTCAAATATGCAGTTTATTATTCTTGTTGAATTTGCGTTTTCTCCATTTACTACTATTGCGCCCCATGAAGTTCCGTCAATTTTTGACGTCAATAATATTTTTTTTTTATCACTTCCTATTGCAGTTAATTTTCCATATATTTTTAGTATTGAGTTTTCACCCATAAGCACTTTAGTGCCAGGTTCGATTATCAAATCACTTTTAACGATGTTTATTCCATTAATATTGACGTTCCCCTTCCAAGTCTTTTTAACTGGGTACAATCTCTCTGGAATAATATTATATGCATCTATTAACTCTTCCTCAGAAATATTATTACTAAATGGTACCTCTACTTTAGTCTTATTAATATCAAGAAGTTCAAATTCAACATTTTTAGTTTTCAAAATATCTATATCATCAATATGAACATCATATGTGGCGGGTTTATAATTTATATTTTCGTTTGGGCTAAACTCAGTATAACAGTTTGCCTTTGAATTTATTTCCACCTTTGAAATTAACGGAATATTTATTATTATTGTATTTAAATCGGTTTCAACATAGTTCGATATTTCCTTAATTACTAATTCATTATTTAATTTATATTTCAAATATATTTTATTATTCGTGTCTGTTCTATTATCAATATTAATGATTATTTTATTTACAATCATTCTGCCATCGATAAACAATCTTATTCCATTAGTAATTTCAGAGTACTTATATTGTCCACTTTTTTGCGATATAGTTTTCAACTTTGCAAAATTATTTGTTATTCTTTCTGACATATCGTTAACCGATTTTTTAATTTCTTTTCTGGATGCAACATTATGCCCAAAATTTACATGGTAATTAATATGATTAATTTTCATTTTTACTTTTTCTATTTCTTCATTTGCAGTTTTGATAAAAGCCGCTTCTCCATTTTTGAAAAATTCATTTAAGTTTTTTTGTCTGAGATATAAAAATCTATGATTACGAAATAACCGTTCAAAAAACGAAGAGGTAATCATATCTGCATTAACTCTTTCTGTTCCTTCATTTCCCTTTACTATAAATCCTTTCCCCCAACCCATTGGATCCCAAACTATTACTTGAAATTTTTCCGAATATCCATCATAATATAAAACCCAATTATGAAAATTATCATAATGTGTCGTTTGTGTGAGAGATATAAATACCGAAAATATAGCAAAATTCTCTAAATCTAATATCATAAAATCATTTGTATGGAAACTATTTAGAAATTCATTTAGTGGAATTCTATTTTCTATTTCATAATGATTATTATAAGCGGATTTCTCCCACATATATGATCCATTATATATAAATTTAGGCAACCCGACAAATGCATCTTTCCCTGAATTTTCCCCCTTATAAATATCGCCGGGCATCCGATCGTTTCTTCTTAAAAATCCTTCATCCAATTTACTTACCAGGATTCTTAAGCCAACACTGTTATTATTGATACTCATATTAACAATTTCACTTTCTGGTGCCATTAAACCTAAATTTCTGGCCAGCATATACGACAAATGATTATTCAACAGTTCCGTACCCTTAGGATTAATTAAATTAAATATCCTCTTCCTTTTATATAAAGTTTTCTTTTTTGTTTTTATCATGTATGATTTTTCTTTAAATAACCAATGATGTGAGCTCTTACCGCGGTATTTTATTTTCACTTTTTTTATTTTTCCATCAGGATACTGCATGTACCCTTCTTTATATATAAACCCGCTATGAGGTAAGTTTGCATTCAATTCTCTTAACTTATCTTCTTTAAGATATATTTTTATATCGGAATGGTCTTTTTCTAATTTTACTATTTTTTTTGCTTTATCGATTAAGTAAATTAGGTTCAATTTACCCGATGTGTGTATTTTTTTTTTATACCTGTGATCATAACTATCGAAATCAACATATAACTTTGTTGTATTATTTAACCAGACAACAAATAGAATTGAGATTGGTAATGTAATTATTAAACTGAACTTCCATATATTTTTCAATAAGTTCAATATTATCTTCATATCATTTTTCTGTATTATTTTTTATTATGGATAATATAATACTTCTATTTTACTCATCCCTAGGATTTTATATGTTATAGTACTGTGATTTTTATTTTGATCAATCTCGTCAATTTTAGTAAGCGGTAAAACTTTTTTGCGATTATTTTCATTAATAATATTCAATTCGAATTTTCCATTTACTATACCATATTCATATGGATATTCTATCCTAATTTTGTCAATTACATTCTTAATATCCTCAAAATTTATTTCGGAAGATATGCTATTTTTATTTACTTTCCATTTTATAGATTTTCTATATTGATTACTGAATTCCGATTTTTTAAAACCATAATATATACCCCACTTCAAATTTCTTAAGAAAGACACCATGCTGGCAGGCATTTTATATTCTTGAATAAGAAAATCGATCCTAATCTTCATTTTTCCTGAATAATTGATCAATGTCTCAGGTAAATTCAATAGACAGAACGGATCATTTCCAAGTGGAATGAAACCAATATTGCCAGGCAACTCTTTCATACTATGTTTGAATCTCGGCTTTTTAACTCGGTACTTAAATTTTTTGTTTTGCGTATCTAACATTACTTCAATATTTGATACAAGATAAGTTTGACATTCATTTATATCTTCAAAGTCCAAACGAAGTGCTTTTATTTTATTGAATTCCTTATCAACCTCTAATATTACTGGATAATTTCTGTATTCGTTTTCATTTATTTTATCTAAAGATTTATTAAATCGAGTGGCATTGTTTTCAGTAAACATCTTACTGGCACCATCTATATAATACAGTTTAAAAGACATTTTCTTCCGAAATGAATATTTTATATTTTTTTCATACTCATTAGTAATTCTAATCGCATTTTTTATGTCCTTCTTTGTTAGTAAATACGATATATATGCATCGGCAACTTTATTTACATTATAAAACTTCTTAAATAAATCATTATAAATTATTCTAACTTCTTCTTCTCTACTCTTATTGAATGACATCGAGTGAACATAATATAATTTTGCATCAATATCATTATCATCATATTCCATCCATTTTTTTGCTGACAGAAAAGCATTATTATGATCTTTTTTTTTCAGATATAAGCCAATTATTTTTTTACGTGCATCGTTTTTTAAATAATATAAATAGCTTGTTTTATTAATATTATCATAGTCATCTAAAAGATTTTCAAATGCTTTTATTGCTGCATCAACATTGTCGCCTTGCTCCAGTTTAACTGCTTGACGATATTCATTTTCATAATTTTTTCTATATTTGTCTCTATATTTTTTCTCGAAGTCACTCATCAATTCAGGATTCATCATCCATGTGAAAAATATTGCAGTACTAATCAACGCAAAGGCCATGCATACATACCTGAAAATTTTGACCATTCTATTTATTAGTAACCAATTTGATTTTTTTCCCATATATATTATATTTTTTTTATTAAAATGTAAAAACCGGATGCTCAGTGTTACCAATAGAAATTTTTGATATTAACATAATTTAATTTTATCTAACACCCTATCAAAAGCTCTATCTGAAATGTCATTGTTTATTGTCATAGATTTATCAGATTTACATGGGGTGGTTTTAGATTCAAGCAAATTATTAAATCGCTCCCCTGAAAAAGCAACACTGATCAACCCTTTTTTAATCTCATTAGCATAAAAAATATTTCCATATTCATGTATAATGATTGTATGGACGCCCATTGCTTTGGCTTCCAAAACAGTTGATGACCATTGCGTTACATGAATACTCATCATTTCAAGTAAAGCCAGTACTGGAATTGTGGTTGCTTTGGATATCTCAACATTCTTTAATCGACTGAGTTTCGGAATGTCAGAGCCAGAATAAGCCGTCATGTCAGTACCGGGGTGAAGACGTAAGAGCCATTTAATTTTCGAATCTGACTTTTCAATTGTTTTAATAAACCAATCTGGTAAAGGTATACCTTGATGAGTTATTAAAACATTTATGTTTTCACTATTTATCAGCTTATTTGCGAACAATTTATATTTTTGAAAGATTTCTTCTTCCTTAAACCATTTTTTTATAAACAGATTTCCTCCAATAATTGGTTGATGACAAGAGTTGGTTCTCTTGCTCCACTTTTTTATATCTTCATAGTCATCTTCAGCCCAACACCAAAAATATGAAGGAAGCAATTCATACCCGTTTTGCGGAACATTTTGCCAGGAGCTATAGGCACTATGATATTGACCTTGAACACCATGTTGAATATCGAAAGAAGGTATTCCAAATGTTCGGCAGGCTAAGTTAAAAGCCATACCGAGAATGCTATAATAACATATATAAAACCCGATTTGAGGACGAAGTTTAGTGAATATGCTCAGGTAAAGATCTCTATAAGCAATAAGCAGTTTGACTTTGTATTTTAATGAGTCAATATCCGGAATTAAAAATTGTAACTTTTCTTGTTTAATGAGCTGAAGAATTTGTTTATAGCCCGGCAATACGCATTCCGATTTCGAGGCTGTAGAAAATTTAGTTATTATCCTAATTTTATCCACTTGGGGTTGGAGATAGATTGAAGGCCTATAGCGAGGCGTTTTATACCTGCCGTGAGCAGAAAATTCTAGAGTACATACCGGTATGTTTTTAGATTCAAAATAGTCGATGAACGGGTCGCACAATATGTGATACCATCTACCATATATTAATAAATTTCTTGAAATAACATCGGCTCCGAATACGACTGGATAAAAATTTTTTCTGCATTGGTTATTCTTTCTGTCAGAAAGGAAGGCACGAATAAAATTTGCCTGTGCTTTAATAAGTCGCTCTCCCATTTGTAATTGCTGACTCAAATTATGAAAGCGTTTACGAATCTGCTTTGAATTGCAGGTGATATTTACAAGGTTCCAATTTTCATTGATACGTATCAGGGGCCAGACATGAACACCATCAATTCTCCACTCATCTACCGGAAATTGTTTTTCAATCGAATTTATTAATTTTATTGAATGAGCAGGATCTATCAATTCCTTTCCTTTTTAAAGGACCATGTGTGATCACAAAAACTTCCACCGCTGGCGATTTCCTGGGTTCGCGTAAACACAACCCCTGGAAGCAAACTACGAGTAAATTCGCAGTCCGACAAACAAAAAGCTCGACTGAATTCATGAAGCTCAAAATCTGTCATAATTTCTACAAACGGGCATCTCGTGTAGTGAACTTTTAGAATATCAGTGTTTGATTGAACAATCTGAATATATTCACAGTTTAAAGCATAATTTGTGTAATGTTCACGAAAGCGATCAAAACGACGCTGAGAACCTTTAGGTATCCCTTTCAATACAAGATTGTAGTAGTGATTCATGTAGTTTGTAAAACCTTTACAGGCAATCATAAAGGCCAATTCTGAATCCAGGTTATCTTTCAGTGCTTCAAGAAACCCAATTGTCATTAAATGATTACGAAAGCTTTTTTGGTAAATATCGTCTTTATTTTTTTTATTCACTTTTCTACCAGTTTTAATCGTTCCACCAAATTTTATTGCTTCAAAATAATTTACTCTGTAGCGACTGCCAAATCCTTACGAATTTTTAAAACCACATCTCAATTATAATCTTCATTTTCTATCTTACCGACAAAAAATTGAGCAAAAATAATTTTAAATAAAACATATATTTCCAGGCTATTCCCATAATAAAAATTCCGAAAAACAATAATTTAATGTATATAATATACGATGCTTCTAAATCTATCGTTTTCAATATACAAACATAGAAAACATAAAGCAATATCAATGCACTAAGGGGCTTTAAAAATATTAAAATCGGTGTCGTATATCCTTTCAATACAAATTTACTCACTATCCAACCTGAAAAAGCCATAATCATGAATGAGATAACTGTGGTGTATGCCCCGGCGACATAGCCATATCGGGGTATAAACACCATGTTTAGTCCAATATTTACAGATCCCGCAACGGTAGCCACAATGGAAATCCAGATGGTCTTTTTCGAATAACCAATGTTACGGCCCCAGAACTGCCATAGTGCGGTAAAAATATATCCAAACACCACAACAGGAACTATTTTCAAACCGCTATGATATCTTTGATCCACCAAAACCATTCCTATTTCCTTGCCAAAAAGCATTAAAAACATGGCAGCGGACAAAACCAAACGAAATATTTTGTCTGTATCTGAATTCAGCTTTCGGTAATTTTTATTGTTCATATCTTCAAAATAATCAGGGTTCCATGCCGACAGCAGGGCCGTGATTAATAAAGACAAAAGCACTCCAATATTGTACGCAAGACTGTATAACCCGGCCGAGGCGCTACCCATATAACTATTAATCATAATTCTGTCGAATTGAGATAGTATAGGCCCGCTTAGCATATAAGGTATCATGGGGATTGAATAACCCAAGATGTATCGCAAATGCTTTTTTTGAAAAACTGGCTTGAAATACGGCCGGAGATACCTTATCATAATTGCACTCATCACACAGCTAACGATCAATCTGCCCCATAACACACCATAATATCGCTGCTCTTTCATCATTAACACCAGACATACACTCGCACCGAATCCGAGATACGCTTCGGCAATACTGAGCGTGGCAATCAGCTTGCTTCGCCTTTGGGGTTGATATACCTGCAGAAAAGTTGAACTTATTATGCCGACTATAACAAAAGGTATCATCCATAATACCAAGTTTTCAGGAAGACCAGCAAGCCTGCCCAATGGTCTGTAAAATATCCAATAGAAAATACAAGAAAAAACCAGGACTCCTCCCGTAAAAAAGATCGAAGTGCCAAAGAAACTGTTGAAATCATCGAGATCCTCGTACCAGTAGCGCCCTATAGAAGAGTAATTATTCAAAGATAAAACAATCACGAGCAATCCAATATACGATGTAAAGACATTGAAAACACCATACTCGGCGGGTGAAAGAAGTCGTGTCATAACCGGCAAAGATATAAAACCCATAGCTTTTGTGGCAATTGAAGCTGAAAGGTAATTTCTTGCATGCAAGAGCAGTGCTATAAATGGGTGATCTTTAAGCGGCATTATTTGACATAATATAATTTGGGTCTTGACAACAACAGAGGCTTTTCCATGAACATATTTAACAGTATTTTGGATATATTAAATATTGCAACACGCAAGGAATTATCTTTATAATTGTTCATGCTGATATTTGGAGAATTGGAAAATTCCTGTTCTAAAGCTTTTAGGTTTGATGAGTAATGTCATGTTTTTGTATGAAAGATTGGATGATTCGAAGTTCTTCTTTAGACTGGGAGCCAAATTGATCAAAATATTGATCAAACGTTATAGAAGTATCATTGCATACCATCGCCTTCATCTGGTTGTAAACCTTTTTAAGGTGATTATACATATTTTCTGGTAATACTTTTTTGATTTTCGTTTTTAATTTTGTTGTCCATCCTTGTTTTTGTCTACCAGTCATAAATTTGTATAAATACACATCAATCGCATATAGAATACAGGTTCGAGCATTATTATAATCCAAGTCGGTTTTACTAACCAAATACTGAGTTATTCTCTCCAAAAAATTATTGTATTCTGTCCTATACTTTTTGCCCGTGGCTACTATATCCATTTGATCACAAGTGCTTCCAGCAGAAAAAGCAATAATTTCTCTGGCACAATAAAAGTTCGGTAAAATTTTGTGTTTACCATTTATTGATGCCACCATTGCAACAGCAATCTCAATAAGACAACTATTTTCAAAGCTGCCTAAAGCAATATTAAAACAGTCTCTTAGAGTCTGGATATGATGAACTGAATAAAACTGATGCATATACGGGTTGAACTGCTGTAACAGCCGTTCAGATGCATTATCGGAACTTATATCTACTTTATAATTAGGAATATAGGAAGGGGTTAGCTTAAAATGATTACCTCCAGTATAGATAAAACTGATATATTTACCTTGAACTGAGGAATAATCTTTGTTTTTTTTAAGAAAACTCACACAAGAATTTATTGTTTGAGGAACAATAAAATCATCATCAGCACACATTACGCAATATTTAGTCTGTACACTACTTATACCTTCAGACATCTTGGTTAAATAGTTAGCCATAGGGTAATGCAAATATTTTATATTTTTCTGTCTGAATTCACCATTAAATTTGTGAAAAGTAGAATCACAGATAATAATGGGCCATTCTAACTTAGAAAAAGAATAATAATCTATTATTCTTTGCAAATATTGATGTCTATTATGGGTAGGTATAAATATCGTTATATCTTGTCCATTCATCATTTCACACATCTTAAATACCCATCCGGCGCAACAGTTATCAGAAGTTTATTCCCCATCTCTTTGTTGATCTAAAAACTGTTATTGTGCTTTAAAAATTGCCAGACAGCAGTTTTAGGATTATTGCCTTTGCCCCAAGGGCGATCTATGGATAAATCTTCGGGTATGTCTTTTATAATTGCTGCACAATATGAGAACGTTGAGAAAATAACATTGGTGATGGACAATCTTAACACACACACTCCCGGGTCATTCTATGAAACATTTCATCCGGAAAAATCAAAGGCGCTTTGGAACAGGTTTGAATTTGTATATGCACCAAAGCACGGCAGTTGGTTAAACATGGCCGAAATAGAATTAAACGTATTAACCGGGCAGTGCTTGAACAAAAGAATCGATAACATTGAAGCTGTTATATCGGAGACCGGTGCATGGCAGAAATTCAGGAACAACAAAAACACGAAGGTTAACTAGCAGTTTACAGCAAAGGATGCTCGGACAAAATTTAAACGCCTTTATCCGACATTAGAGAGTTGACATGACATTAGGCGCAATTAGGTTCAAATCTGATTCTGGAAATATCGTCATTCTTGCAAAGAAGTAATCTTTTTCTGGCCTGCAAAGGAAAATCGTATAATCTGGCCGCCATGGTCTCAGACTTCCTTTATGAAATACCCGCCCGGGGTTGAAATGAAGGGAAACTTCTTTAACCTGGGCCGTTTGCCTTCAAAATATTCATCAAAAGCGGCGCTTTCTCCCGGGAACCCGTCCATGCCGTATTCATCCAGTAAAACAACCCCTCCAGGAACCACGAGCGGGTATAAGACTTCCAGTGCTATTTTAGTTGGTTCATACAGGTCCAGATCCAGATGCAGCAGTGATATCCGCAGCCCGGGATTTTTCGCCACGTATTCCGGCACGGTCTTGCAAACGTCGCCTTCCACCAACTCAATTCTCTTGAAACGCGGGATCATGGAATCACCCTGGGTGATTTCAACAATTTTTTTCAGGTAGGGATAAAAGGTTTCCGCGTTCCAGCCGCCTTCCACCTTATCGCGGCTCTCATTGGGCGCTCCGTCTTTTTCATCCAGCCCGGGAAAACCCTTGAACGTATCGAAGCCGATGACTCTTTTAAGCGTGTCGCCCGGGCAGTAAATCTCTATCAGTTTGGTAAAGGTCAGCAGGGAAACCCCTTTGAAGACACCTAACTCAACAACACACCCTGGAACGCCGATCGTCTTCTGGAATATGTCAATATGGGTCAGGAATTTCGCAAAGTTGACCCGGCGATAGTACAGGATAAAATCCTCGATCACCTCACGATAACCAATGCCGCTGTCCGTAATCGTTTCCGCGATGCGATCCCAGATATCCTGATCGAAGTTCGTACTAGCCCCTATTTTGGTTGGATTCAAGTGATGTTTGGTATTACTCATGACGACTCCTTAAATGATTCTGTGAAAACGGACTTATAGTTGATGGGCAAATCATCCGTTACATAGGTTTTCGAAAGATATTTATCGATGAAGGTCATGTCTTCGCCGGCAAGGCAGATATCGCTGAAAGTTGTAAATTCTTTTACTTTCAGCATTCTTTCTAAGATTATTTCAAGCGACTCTTCCTTAATATTTCCAAATGATACATGGACAAACAGACATGGGAGCACGTCGCCGGTCGGAATAATGTACATGGATCGGGTAACTGCCGGACACCCTCCCACAGATCCGGGGACCGACCAGACATCCCTGCGCAACAGCGGATATTTTTCACGAAGCTCCTCAAGATAGGCGGCATCTTCAGCCTTAATCAACACATCGTGGTTACCGCGCCAGCCCCCGGAAACGGTTGCACACTGCAGGTCCAGGGTCACATCTTTCTCCAGGGAGAGGTCGATAAGCCGCTTAAAACCATCCGCCCGGATGTTCTGGTGGGTCACGACAGTGCTGATCATGGTCCGGATACCGGCCCTTTTGGCATTGTTAACCGCAGCCACTGTCTTCTCATACGATCCCTTCTGGTTCCTGAACAGGTCGTGCTCGGCCTCGATTCCGCTGTCAATGCTGATCCCTACTTTATCAACACCCAATTCTGCTAGTTCAAAGGCCTTTTTCTGATCCAGCAACCAGCCGTTGGTGGTCAAAGAGATATGAAATTTCTGTGCATCTAAGGCCGCGATGATCTCATCCAGGTTTTTCCAGACCAGCGGTTCCCCGCCAATCAGGTTGATAATAAAAATCCCCAATTTGTCGATCTGTTCACTCATGTTCCGAATTTCAGGAATGGAAAGATTTGTTTTTAACTTTCTATTTCTGAATGTGTCAGCACAACAGTGGGGACACCGAAAATTGCATTCGAAACCATAGGCCCAGTCAAGCAGTGAAAGCGCCGGTTCAATACTCTGTTTTTCCTTCTCTAGGTACTGCATCAGTTTATTAAAAACCAGCGGTTTTTTACGGCGTAGTCTCTCCCGACTGGCATTTATTTCCTTCTTGAGTTGATCCGGAACTTTGTTCTCTTTATCAGGTTTCATTGGTCCTCAATTCTTTATCCAGACGCTCGGCTAGTGAAAAATTCGGATATGCTCTTAGCGATTTTTCGAGAAAGCGACCGCTGTTTTCCAATTCTTGTTTATCAAAGTAAATCACAGCCAGTAGAAAATAAGTTCGGTATACTGTCCGCCAATCCAGGTTGCATATGGTTATCAAATCTTTCAAAACTCGAATACTCTCTTCTAATTTTTTTTCCTCGTAGCATGCTTTAGCGTACTCAAAAGCAACTTTTTGATCAAAAGCGTGTTTCAAGGTCGAAACGATCCCCATTTCATCGTCAGAAAGGTAAAAATCATCCGACAGTTTTTGCCAGGCGGTAGTGCCCTTTTGGACGCTGTATTCCTTCTGACTGGTTACCACTAACCTGGATTCATCGCTGAGATCAGCAAGTTGTTTGTCTCCGTTAGAATAGGCGTAGACCTGTGACACCATTTCATACGGCAGGCAGGTAAAGATTTCTTTTTTTTCCTGCTCAAGTTTGGCCGCGGTCTTGTTGCCGGGACTGATAGATCTGGCTTTGGTACATTTAATGATGAGGACGGCGACATCACGATACAGGTTCGGCCGGTAGATTTCCGTTTCGAGATCTTTAACAGTTTTATACACCTCAATATCTTCAAAGCCGACATGCTTTAACATCATCATCAAAGCCCTTTCGGTAGGAACGGCGACAATGCCATCTCGGACAGCGGAGCCGTCCAGGTCACCGGATTCATATTTGTAACCGACCAGGCCGAAATAGTCTTTGTTGTCCCGGTAAAAACCGTCTTTGAGTTCTATGTATTTTCGAGACTGATCACTATTGACCGCCTCAGGGAGGACAATCGTTTCGATAATGCACAAATCGCCAGTCAACTTATAAAGATTTTTCAAGGCGTTCAGGTGGTTGTCAAGGTGGTGTAAAACACCCGGCATTAAAACCACATCGTATTGTTCGTTTGATCGACCGGTAGTGAGGATATCATATTCCCGAAGTTCAAATTCTTGATCGCTCAGGTCGAAAATCTGTTTAATGAACCTGGCTTTGGCGAGGTTGCTTTCCCTTGGTTCCAGGCCGGTCACTTTTCGGAAATTAAAACGCTTCAACATCTCAAAGATAAAATAGCCGGTGTTGCATCCTATCTCGCACAATGTTTTATCTTCCAATGCATCCTTGTGGTAGTGTTGACTAATTACATCTTCGAAATAGACTTTGTATTTGAACAAACGTGCTTTCTGGATATCATCGTTATCTTCGATAACGATGCCGTTACCAAGGTCAAAATAGCCATGCGTCCAGGGGCCCAGAAGATTAATCTCTTCAACTAGTCTTTCCCTGTCGTTCATATCGATCGTCATGTTTTTACCGTTTCAGGTCCGCAACAAAGCCTTTTATTTTTTCCGGGGAATAGCCAAATTTGTCGGCAAAATAATCACTGTCCCCAACAGCTTCCTCATAGTTCTCAGGAGGGCTCAATGAATACAAATTTTGGTCCTGCAGTCCATTTTCAATCAGGTACTGGCAGATTGAATTGTATAACCCGGTTGTGCCAAAATGGTCTTCGACTACGACGATGTGACTGTATTTTGTTCCAACCGCCACCGAGAGGCTGTCTTCCAAAGGTTTGATTTTATTCATACAATAAACATCTGTATCTTCCAGACCATCGGCGGCAGTCAGACAATTTTGTAGAGTTGTGCCGTGGGTAACAAGCACCGTATCGGCAGCCGTCTTTTGAGTGACAAAGAAGTTGACCTCGCCCGCGCTGTTTTTCAGATCTATGCCTGATTTCCCAATTCTTACATAGGCTGGTCCCGGCCTGGACAAAATTTCGGTAAAGACGTCTTCAATGACATCATTGGTGGCCGGGGAATAAATCGCGATATTAGGTAGCGCCTTGAGGCAGCCGATATCATCAATAATCTGATGGGTTGCGCCCAGCAAACCGTTGTCGAATCCGGTGGAAGTACCCACCAAGGTAATTGGATATTTGTGCATACAAGCGTCGTTTCTGATCTGCTCGAAACACCGCTGTATAAGAAAATTGGAGATTGTATAGCAGATGACCTTGAAACCCAGGTTGCAAAGACCTGC
>JAUVGT010000085.1 GCA_030593645.1 Deltaproteobacteria bacterium | reverse complement strand
TCTTGACTTTTCAATGGTGGACCGAATCATTATTACCGGGGGGTTTGGACAATATCTCGATATTGAAAAAGCAATAGCCATCGGACTGCTGCCGGATATCGACAGGAGTAAATTCAAATATTTAGGAAACAGCTCCATTGCCGGTGCTTATATGGCGCTTCTATCTGAAGAATACCGCCAGGAAGCCATGGAAATATCAAACAACATGACTTATATCGATTTTTCCAGCAGCAACGATTTTATGGATGAGTTTACTTCGGCACTGTTTTTGCCGCATACAAATACAGAGGCATTCCCAAGCTTAAAGGGCAAATTAAAAAATTAATTATGACGGTTTCGTAAAAAGTCCAACTTCTGCGTTGTGCTGCATTTTGCAATGATTCACGTACGATAAGTACGCTTCATCATTACAAAAATTGCACGCCTTGAATTTGAACTCTTTACGAAACCGTCTAATTCGGACTTTTTACGAGACCATCAATTATAAGAAAGGTTAAGAAAAGGAATGGCAGCAGGGAGTGTACCTAATATATCTACAACAAAACCGAATACACCAGGAGAATCGCAAATGAATCATGCATCATTTTCGGATATCGCCATTATTTCCTGTGGGTCATTGAGTATAGAATTAAATCATCTAAAACAGGAAGGATTTTTAGATACAAACCATTTGTTTTTCACTACGCCCGGCCTTCACCAGGATATACCGAAATTGGAACGTCAACTCATCAATCGCATCAAAAAGGCCAAAGAAAAGGTAAACAAGGTGATTGTCGTATATGGAGGCAAGTTTTGTTATGTCAATGCTGATAATCCCACGCGTACCATGCAAACCATTATCGGTGAACAGGGTCCGGGTGTTGTAAGAATAGATGCCACACATTGTATGGATATGCTGGCAAGTGAAGAGGAACGAAAGCAGATTGCCGATGAAATCACGGGAGGCGACCAGGTCTGGTGGATGACACCCGGATGGATTAAGTTTAGGCATCAGGTTTTCAAGGGATGGGATAAAGGGCTTGCCAATGAAAATTTTCCGAGGCACACAGGTGGAGCAATCGTTCTTGATGGCATTGGCTATCTTGATGAATATATGGCAGAACATCCGGAAGAGTTTTTAGAATACTGCGATTGGATGGGAATCCCGATGCAGTCATACCCGGTCTCCCTGGACCGGTTTAAATCTCTTCTTTTAGAGAAAGTCAGACAATTGATGGCTCAGTAAAAAGTTCAAATTCAAGGCGTACAATTTTCGTAATCATGAAGCGTACTTATCGTGCTTGCCCTGTTAAATCTGTACTTTTTATTTAACCGGGGCGTTGAATGATTGCGAAATGCAGCACAACTTAAGGAGTTGGACTTTTTACGAGACCGTCAATTTTGATGACAACAAGGGTTACATCATCTTCCTTCTTAAGAGGGTGACTAAACTGCTCTACTTCATGAATGACAGAATTTAAAATTCCTTCTGCGGACTCACCTGCATTTTCCTTAATAATCTCTCTTAACTTATCTTTTCCGAACATTTTGCCTTTGCTGTTCCGCGATTCCCAGATCCCATCAGTACCGATCACGATAATCTGACCGTTAGTGATGTCCCGCTGCAGTTCTTTGTATTCAACTTTTTCTACGATTCCCAGGGGCGCATTTCGGCCTCCCAGCTCATCGAAGGTCCCGGTGAAACGATTATATAGAATCGCCGGGTCATGGCCTGCGCTAACCCAGCGAATGCACATGTTTTCTTTATCGATTTCAGCATAAAACAGAGTCATAAAATGACCCGATTCTTTGATGTCCCGGACAAGCTGCCGATTAACATCAAACAGGATGCGGGCGATGCTGCTTGATAATGACCAGCGCTGGTGGAGGGCTGATCTTGCGGTTACCATTAGTAAGGCCGACTGGATGCCGTGATCTGAAACATCACCGACAACAATACCGATCTTACCTGCTGTCTGATCACCTTCATAAAGGTAATCGTAATAATCTCCCCCCGTGCTTTCACAATAGATACTTTTTCCGGCAATATCCAAACCTTCGATAATCGGATTATTATCCGGGAGGAGGTTTTGCTGAACTTCTCTGGCCAGATCCAGAGAGTGACGCATCTGATCACGGTGTTTTAAACCTTCCACCATTTGATTAAAAGAATTTATCAGCTCGCTGATCTCATCTTTACCCCGGTGGACAGGGAGGATCTCCATTTCACCCGAGGCAACCCTCGCAGAAGCTTTAGAGACTGATAACACCGGGCGGATGATCCGACGCTGGAGAAAGAATAACGTGCCCAAAACCAGGAAAACAGCTGCAATGATAAACCCCAGTACAACCTGCATATTGAATCGCTGATATTCCGCCTGGACCATTTCAAAAGTTTGTTTTAAATCGAAATCGACTCTTATGGCGGCCACTATCTCACGCTTTTTGTTGCGAACCGGATAGATCACTTTAATGACAGGAATTTCAGGTTTTCCCGGTTCCTGTTTAAGGATCTTAAGTTCTCGAGTCACAAAAGGACGGCCCGATGCCATCGCATTCCGAAAATTTTCACTCGAATCTATCTGCCCTACCTTCTCAGGTTTAATGTGGTCTATGACACGACCATGCGGATCCAGGACAGCTGCTCTGATAATTGAAAAATTTAGATTGTTTTTTAATATTTTTGCCTGATCTTCAAGTTGTTCAGAAAGACTTTGATGCTCTTTTCCCATCACATTGCGGCGGACCGAGGTCTCCATTGAAGAAAGAAATATAATAGCCTTGTTCTCAACTTCATTCATGAGCACCGTTCTCATGTTTTGGCGGAAAACATACACAGTCAATGTCAAGGAAGTCAACGCAAACACGATTACGATTAGAAAGGCTTGTAAGAATATACTACTATATGTTCGGTTTGACTTTTTCATGGTAATCACTGATTATTTTTAATCAAATGCCATTTCAGTTTTCCACTCTTTCCATACATTACCGACCAGTTCGGGGCCGGGCTTTAGCGTCATTTTTCCCGGTTTCCAACCGGACGGAGCGGCTTGAGTCCCTTTTGACTTTCTGACAAGCTGGAATGCCTGAACCTGCCGGAATGTTTCATTCACGTTTCTACCGACCGGGGGTGTTAACACTTCATACCCCTGAACAATTCCATCCGGGTCAATGATGAACCTTCCGCGCGTCTCAACACCTGCGTCTTCATCATAAACACCATAGACCTTTCCCACTCTCCCGCCGGCATCGGACAGCATGGCAAAAGGAATACCACCATCTACTATTTTGGACAGCTCATGATCATTCCACATTTTATGTACGAACATGCTGTCAATACTCATGGAAAAAATTTCGACTCCAAGTTTCTTAAATTCAGGATATTTTACAGCAACTGCTGATAATTCAGTTGCTCAGACAAATGTAAAATCACCCGGATAGAAACACAAAAGAACCCATTTCCCAAGGTGTTCGGATAGGTTTACATTAATAAATTTACCATCTTTGTAGCCGGGCGCGGTAAAATCCGGTGCTTTTTTACCAACTTGTATCATTGTTTTGGCCTCCTTTTTTTCATTGTCTTTTTCAGGTGTTTGCTCAGGAGCTGTTTCTCCAACCGGTCCCCCTGTGGGTCGGGCGCATCCAGCCTTTAATTCCTCTGCCATAAGCCCTCCTTCATTTGAATAATCTGTTTTCTCATTTCATTTAAATTAATAGTGATGGTCTCGTAAAAAGTCCGAATGAGACGGTTTCGTAAAGAGTTCAAATTCAAGGTGTTCAATTTTTGTGATGATGAAGCGTACTTATCGGACCTGCCCTGTTAAATCTGTACTTTTTATTTAACCGGGGCGTTGAATCATTGCAAAATGCAGCACAACGCAGACACGAAGTGAAGCATCAGCGCTAACTTGGACTTTTTACGAAACTGTCAATATTAGCCGACTATTTCCATTCCTTTGTCCAAATATTTTTTAGCAAGATCAATATATAACTGTTTGCCCCAGTTCCAAAATTCCTGGTCTTTGGTATTAATTTCTCGTATGATTTCCGCTGGATTACCAGCAGCAACAACTTTTGGAGGAATGATCTGTTTTAGTTTTACCACACTCCCCTCTGCTACAATGGTCTGCTCCCCGATTTCAGACCAGATGCTGATTGTGGCCCCCATGCCGATAACGGAAAAATTTCCGAAATATTTTCCGTGGATCACTGCACCGTGACCAATAGTGACTTTTTCCCCGATCCGGCAGGTATCGCCGGGAGGAGCATGAATAATTACTCCTTCTTCAACCGCAGTGCCATCCCCAATTTCAATCCTGCCATAGTCCCCTCTTAAAATCGCACCGTGGCCAATATAACAGTGATCTCCAATAAGTACGTCGCCGATGACAGTCGCGAGATGACTGACATAGGTATCTTGTCCAATCAGCGGCTGCTTCCCATCAAATTTATATAACGCCATGATATCCTTTCTCAACACATATGCTGAAAGATCGACACCTGATCAAGCGGCTTGTTTAATTCCGGCCTGTTTCTCATGGCATTGTCTGTAGCCACTGATTAACTTTATTCTATTATAGCCTGTCCCACAAGATATTTCCAAGCAGGGATAATTTCAACTGTCTTATCGCCCTCTTTCAGAATTTTTTCTTCATCAAAAGTGATGGTCTCGTAAAAAGTTCGAAAATCGTCTTCAGCGTCATTCCGGCGGAGGCCGGGCACGCCAGTGAAGCTTTAGCGTTATCCAGTAATTTCATCTACTTCTGGACTCCGGCCTCCGCCGGAGTGATGGGAAAACAGACTTTTTACGAGACCATCAACTCTTATCAATTGGAGAATTTCAACAGAGGCGTTGCTTATCGTTGCATAATACGTTGCGCAACATTAATACATTTTATAAATAGCCTATATTTTTCATTTATTCGTATATTACGTTGCATTTATTGCAACACATATCGATCAATCTCCAGGTCCCCAACTTCAATCCAATTCTTAAAACCATCAACATTTCAGCGGGTTATCTATTGTATCATGGATTGGCATATTCCTTGCTGAAGAAAAGGATTCAATTGAAATTCGAGTAGAAGTGGTTTCAAAACCGTCAATCAGGATAAATTTTATTTTACATTCATCTGCCCGGAGGCATCCAGATGAAAAAAAATACAACGAAAACGATTCTCGTGGTGGACGATGAACAAGATACACGATTTTTTTTATCAAATCTGCTCCGGTCAGCGGGATTGAGACCGGTCATCGCCGAAAATAAAACAGAAGGCATGCAAAAAGCCGTCACGGAATTTCCTGCCGTAATTATTCTGGATATGATGATACCCGGAGGAAGTGGCGTTCAAATGTATAACGATCTAAAACGGGATGAAAATTTGAGAAACATTCCGGTAATCATGCTTTCGACTCTTGAGAAAAAAACGTTTTTTAAATGCAGAAAAATAAGCAACATGCGATCTGATCAAAATATACCTTCACCCGATATTTTCCTGGAGAAACCGTTGGAAACTGAAGAACTTCTAAAAGCAGTAAACCGGCTGATCGATATCAGGAGAAAAGGCAGCACCCCCGGGAGCACACATGCGGAAGAATAAAACAAATGGAACAGGAGTGATGAATAACCAAATCGATCCAAACCTTTCCCAGGAAGTTGCAAAATTTGGAGCCAGGGATATGGAAATCTGCATGCAGTGCGCCACCTGCAGCGCGTCATGTCCCCTGTCGACCGGCACCAATACATTCCCGCGAAAAATCTATCGTTATCTTCAATTGGGATTAAAAGACAAGCTCTTAAGCTCGCCCGAACCCTGGCTGTGTTATTATTGCGGTGAATGCAATATAGACTGCCCCCGGGGAGCCGAACCGGCAGAGACCATGATGGCGGCCCGGCGCTGGCTCACCACCCAGTATGACCGGACCGGTCTTGCCAGACGTTTTTACCTTTCGGAAGCCTGGGAATTCGGCGCCCTGGGATTTGTCGCACTGGTGATTATTCTGCTGTTTACTTTTTTTCACGGGCCGGTCATTACCGACCGTGTGGCCGTCAACACATTTGTCCCGGTCTTATGGATCGAGATCGGGGACCTGACCATGGCCTTTATACTGACCGCCTTTTTGATGTCAAACGCGTTTCGAATGTATCGATTGATCATGGACGGCACAAAAATTCCTCTTATGCTTTATATTACGGAAGCCAAAGATTTTGTGCTGCACTTTATGACCCAAAAACGCTGGCGGGAATGCGGAGACGATAAAAGCCGATGGCTGAAACATTTTACCCTGGTCACCGGATACATGACCATGATGACACTGATCATCGTCTTTATCCGATGGTTCCAGGTGGATGACAGCAGCTGGCATTTCACGAGCATTTTTGGATATTATGCCACCGGCGTTCTCCTATATATCACCGTAGAAATGTTTCGAAGCCGCTTGAAAAAAGAAGAAACCATTCACCGCTATTCTGAGCTGTCCGACTGGCTTTTTCTCATTCTTCTTTTCTTTACCACACTAACCGGCATTATCATGCACATCTTCCGGCTCGCGGGGTGGCCCATGGGGACTTACGTAAGTTATGTGATCCACCTGGCGGTGGCTGTGCCAATGCTGGTCATCGAGGTCCCTTTTGGAAAATGGTCACATCTTTTTTACAGGCCATTGGCCATATTCCTGACCACATTAAAAGAAAAGGCATCCCAAAAATCAGAGATCGAAATTAATGAAGTCATGGCCGGCGTCGAAGAAACCTTTATGAGCTGCCTGCAGTGCGGCACCTGCACCAGCCTGTGCCCTTGGAACCGGATTTCATCATTTAATCCCCGGCATATTATGCGTCAGCTCACCATGGACAACGGGACTGTAAGCAGTCTTGACCGTGCGGTCTGGACCTGCGTCACATGCAATACTTGTACTGCAAACTGTCCGCGGGGTATCGATATTATTGATATTATTAAAACAGTAAGAACACTCAATATCGCAAACGGAAACATACCCGAACACTTTGAGGAACCGATGGCAAGCCTTAAAGCCGAGGGTAATCCATGGAATGGTGCCCGCAATCATCGCATGGAATGGGCTAAAGACTTAAATATTCCCGCTTTTACATCCGAACATGAATACTGCCTTTTCACATGCTGCACCACGGCATATGATTCAAGCTCTTCTCAAAGCAGCATGAAAGCCGGTCAGGCACTTCCCCGGCTGCTGGAATACGCAGGTGTTGCTTTTGGTACGCTCGGAACAAAAGAGAGCTGCTGCGGTGACCAGGCTCGCGGCATCGGGGCGGAAGAAATATTTTCCGGACTTGTTCAAGAAAATACGGAAATGTTTTTAGATGCGAATACAGATAAAATTTTGACTGTTTCCCCCCACTGCCTCAACGCTTTTAAAAATAATTATACCGGACTTAAAGATCATCTTAAAATTGAACATTATACTGAACTGCTCGACCGGCTCATTCAGAAAAACCGCTTAAAACCGGTTATGGAAATAACCGATACTGTCACATATCACGATCCTTGCTACCTGGGACGTCATCACGGCATCTTTGATGCACCCCGCCGAGTATTAAGGAGTATTCCGGGACTCACACTGGTCGAAATGCCCGGTAATAGAGAAAACAGCATATGCTGCGGAGGAGGAGGAGGGGGCGCATGGAGCAGTGATCCCGGCATCCGGCGTTTTGGCGTACTCCGAGTGGAAGAAGCCCTTACTACCGGTGCCGGGGTAATCGCCACAGCCTGCCCTTACTGCATTCGAATGCTGAGCAGTGCTGTAGAAGTGCTCGGTGTGATGGACCGGATCGTTGTCCGTGATCTATCCGAATTATTACTGGAATCAGTTGAGATGGATAAAGACACAGAACCGGAGAAACATGTCATTACCGGAGCAGTCCAGGAGGTTTACCATGTCTGAACGAATTGGATTTTATATTTGCCATTGCGGGATCAATATCGCTTACCGGGTTCGGGTGCAGGAGGTTGCCGAATACGCAGGAACACTGCCCAACGTGGCGATTTCACGCGATTACCTTTTTATGTGTTCCGACCCCGGGCAGGAACTTATCGAAAATGATATACGGGCTCATAATCTGACCCGAATCATCGTGGCGTCCTGTTCGCCGAGAATGCATGAAAAAACATTCCGGGCCGCCTGCCAGAGGGCCGGTCTCAATCCATATCGGGCGTTTCACATGGTATGCGTTCGTGAACATGTTTCATGGGTAACGGAAGATGAAGAGGAAGCCACGAAAAAAGCCAAGACCCTGGTGGGCGCCGGAATTTTAAGGGTGATACACCAGGCTCAGCTGAACCCGGCCACGTTCCCGGTATGTACAAACACCCTGGTCGTTGGCGGCGGGATTGCAGGCATGCAGGCTTCACTCGATATTGCCAAGGCCGGATTCAAGGTATACCTCGTAGAGAGGCAGGCAACAGTCGGCGGGCATATGCTGCAGTATGACAAGACTTTTCCCACCCTTGACTGCGCAGCTTGTATCGGAACACCCAAAATGGTTTCCGTGGGTCAGGAACCCAATATCGAACTTCTATCATATAGTGAAGTTGAGGATGTCAGCGGCTTCATCGGCAACTTTAAAGTTAAGGTCCGGAAAAAATCCCGTTACGTGGAAAATACATGCACCGGATGCGGTGAGTGTGAAAAGGCTTGCCCAATTGAAATTCCCAACGAATGGGATGTCGGCACAAAAATAAGAAAAGCCATTTACAGGCCGTTTCCGCAGGCCGTTCCCATCACCTATTGTATTGATAAGAATGATCGCGCCCCGTGCGTACAGACATGCCCTGCCGGAACCAATGTTCAGGGTTATGTGGCACTGGTTAAATCAGGTAAATACACAGAAGCGGTAAAGCTGATCATGGAACGCCTCCCGCTTCCGGGTACCCTCGGGCGGGTTTGTCCGGCTCCGTGTGAAAAGGTTTGCCGAAGAAACGATGTGGATACACCTGTGGCCATCCGCGAATTAAAACGCTTTGCGGCGGACCAGGTGGATCTTTCCGGTCTTCCCTTGCCGGAAATTACAGATCGGCCGGAAAAGATAGCAATTGTCGGCTCAGGGCCGGCCGGCCTGTCCACGGCGTATTATCTGAGATTAAAGGGTTACCAGGTAACCATCTTTGAAGCGCTTGATCAACTGGGCGGTATGCTCCGGGTTGGAATCCCGGACTATCGCCTGCCTTCGGATATCCTGGATACTGAAATCAATTATCTTTTAAAACACGGGATCGAAACAAAAACCAATGTCCGTTTCGGGTCTGACCTGTCTCTTAAAAATCTAAGGGATGACGGATTCTCATCGATATTTTTAAGTATCGGCGCCCATAATTCCATATGGATGAAAATCCCTGGAGAAGATGAGGCCGACAATGTCATTGATGCTGTTGGATTTTTACGGGAAGTCAACCTTGGAAAAAGAGATATCCCCGGTAACGAGGTCATTATCATCGGCGGTGGAAATGTGGCCATCGATGCCGCCCGGGTGGTCAAACGGCTTGGTTCAAAAAAGGTCACCGTGGTTTATAGGCGGTCTGAAAGGGAAATGCCGGCCTATCCTGAAGAAATCGAAGGTGCAACAGAGGAAGGTGTCGAATTTTCTTACCTGACCGCGCCGGTCAGTATTCACAGTGAAGATGGTAAGGTCACGGGTTTTGAATGTATCAGGACAGAACTCGGTCCTCCTGATGCGAGCGGAAGAAGGAGGCCTTCGCCGATTAAGGGATCCGAATTTACGATCCCGTGTGACGCCGTGATACCGGCGATCGGTCAGAAAACAGATGTGACTTGGGCTGAAAAAGAGCCTGAACTGAAACTGACCGCAAGAAATACTTTTAAGGTCAATCCCCATACCCTCCAGACCAGTGTCCCGGATGTATTTGCCGCCGGCGACGCCGTAACAGGCCCGGCAACCGTTGTTGAAGCGATCGCCGCCGCGCACAAAGCCGTAGCCGCCATACACCGGTTTATCCTTGGGGAAGATCTTGAGCAGTACGCCGAAGAAATCGCTTCCAAAGAACCCCCCGGTGATCTTTGGAAGAAAATCCCTGAAGATACGGAAAAAATCGCGCGGGTGAAAGCTGATCATATGGATCCGGTTCAAAGGATTGACAGCTTTAATGAGGTTGACAGGAGTTTTTCTGAAACCAAAGCAAAAAAAGAAGCCGCACGCTGTGTTGATTGCGGCGGATGCTGTGAGTGTAAACTATGTGTAGATGCCTGTGAGGCAAATGCTGTAAACCATGACATGGAAGACCGGATAGAAGAAATCGATGTGGGCTCAATCATTCTGGCAACCGGTTTTGATCCGCTCGACCCCACACCCATGCAGCAATACGGTTACGGCAGGTATGCCAATGTTTTTACTAACCTGGAATTCGAACGATTGTCCAACGCCACAGGTCCCACAAGCGGGAAACTCCTGAAAAGGGATTCGGAGGACCGTCTTAAGTTTACTGAGCCTCCAAAAAGTGTGGCGATCCTGCACTGCATCGGCAGCCGTGATCAAAACTTTCATGAATACTGCTCACGAACCTGCTGCATGTACGCGTTAAAATATGCTCACCTTTTAAAAGACAAATGCGGCCACGATACTGAAATTTACAACTTTTATATCGATATGCGCTGCTTTGGGAAAGGATACGAAGAGTTTTTTAAACGGGTTCAAAGCGAAGGCGTCAAAATGGTGCGCGGTAAAGCCGCCAAGATAGAAGAAATAGACGGCATGCTGGTAGTCACAGCCGAAGATACGCTTTCCGCGGCCATGGTCAATGTACCGGTCGAAATGGTAATTTTGTGCACCGCCATGGAACCCCGGCCGGATGCTAACGAAGTGACCCGAATCTTTGGGATCAATGTTGGAAGTGACGGTTTCTTTCAGGAAGAACACCCCAAACTCGAACCGGTGTCCACTCCTACCAGCGGAGTATTCCTGGCTGGAACGTGTCAGGGCCCCAAAGATATCCCCGATACAGTCGCGCAGGCTAAAGGCGCGGCAGCCGAAGCCCTGGCACTGAGCTCTGCCGGTCACGTGGCGGTGGCACCGATGATTTCATCCATCGACCCGGATATATGTATAGGCTGTCAGGTATGTATCGGGCTGTGTGTGTATTCGGCAATCGAATTTAATGAATTAAAAGGTATCAGTGAAGTCAATGAAGCGATGTGCAAAGGCTGCGGCAGCTGCGCGGGTTATTGCCCCAGCGGAGCTGCCAAGGTGCGGCATTTTACTGACAAACAAATTTTTGCGGAAATTGACGGACTAATGGCTGGTTAAGTACGGTGGAGTTTTATTGCTTAATAAATATAAAAAGTAAATTTTGAAGTTCTAATGTAAATTTTGGAATATTGGAAAACTGGAATGATGGAATGGTGGGTTATAATAAGGATAATATCTATCCGAATATTCATTCTTCCAATATTCCATCATTCCATTATTCCAGACTGGCGAAGCCCGGAACCAAAGGAGTAACAAAATGAGTGAATTTGAACCGACAATCGTCGCCTTTTTCTGTAACTGGTGCACTTACACCGCCGCGGACCTGGCCGGCACTTCCCGCCTGTCATATCCGCCAAATATCAAGATCATCCGGGTGATGTGCAGCGGCATGATCGATCCTAAATATGTAATTAAAGCCCTGCTGGAAGGTGCCGACGGGGTTCTTGTGAGCGGCTGCAATCCCGGGGACTGTCATTACATTAATGGTAATTATAAAGCCCGCAGACGGATCAAACTTTTAAAAGAAATCCTGCCTCAATTCGGCTTTGAACCTGAAAGGCTTCGCCTGACCTGGATCGCAGCCAGCGATGGCCTCCTGTTTGCTGAAGTCATGCGGGATATGACTGAGCAGCTTAAACCGCTTGGACCGAGTGAAGCAAAATTGAAAATGGTGATTTGATAGGAGGAAACCCATGGCAAAAACTGCATCAATTGAAGTCAAAAATCAGGACCTTATCGGAGCCCTTCGAGATTTTTTCAAAACTGTTTTAGCACAGGATGAAATCAGTGCGATTCAGGTTCCATGGCGGCTTCCCATGAAGAACATGGTCATGCCGACACTGATTACAGATCCGGAACGGTTAAATGGGGCTGACCCGTTATCCCCGGTTTTTCCAATAAACAGCGCCAAAATAGTTTCCAGGCTCACACGAAAGGAATCCGGAGGCAAGGTGGCTGCTGTAATGCGGTCATGTGAAATCAGGGCCTTTATTGAACTGGTTAAACTTAAACAGGGACAAACCGAAAATCTTGTCATCATTGGAATCGATTGTTTGGGAGCTTTCCGGAACAGGGACTACTTCAGCTGGGTTGGAGAAGATATCGAGGAATCCACTAAAAAGTACGCCGCAGACGTTCTGGGGGGAAAAAGTGCGGCGGCTGATGGTAGTATCAGTCTTTCGACAGCCTGTCAGGCATGTGAATCACCCATACCTGTAGGAGCTGATATCACGATCGGTCTTTATGGTATCGATACCGATCATAAGGTCCTGATCCAGTCAGAAACCGTCAAAGGTGAAAATCTGATGGCCAGGCTCCAGCTGACTGATGAAGAAGAACCGCCATCCAGAAAAAAAGCCATCGATAAACTGGTCGAAGAAAGAACCGCGGTACGGGACAATATGTTCACCGAAACCCATGCTGCCACCGATAGTCTGGAAAAACTGACCATTTACCTGGCCAATTGCGTTAACTGTTACAACTGCCGTGTGGCCTGCCCGGTATGCTACTGCCGGGAATGTGTTTTTGTAACCGATGTCTTTGATCATGATCCTTCACAATATTTGCGCTGGGCTGATCGAAAAGGTGCCTTAAAAATGCCGACCGACACGATCTTCTATCATATCACGCGTCTGGCTCATATGAGTACTGCCTGTGTGGGATGCGGCCAATGTTCCAATGCGTGTCCCAATGATATTCCTGTGATGGAGCTGTTTCGAAGTGTATCCCAAAACACCCAGGCAGCATTTGATTATACACCTGGACAAAGCATTGAAGAAAAACCGCCAATGTCGGTATTTAAAGAAGAAGAGTTCGAGGAAGTCGTGGGAATAGATTAAAAAGATGAACGTCCAACGTTCAACAACGAATAAGGAATGCGTTCCGCTTTATCTTATTTTATATGAAGGTCGAATAAAAAATTAAGCATTTTAGGAATGCTGGAATAGTGGAATGATGAAGATTGGAGTGAGACGATGACGGAAAATGTTGTAAAACTAGGAAGTAAAAAAAGTATTTTTATGGATAAGGTCAGGGAGCTTCTCCCTGAAGAAGGCAACCTGAATCTCTGTCTGACCTGCGGGGCCTGCGCGTCCGG
>JAUVGT010000264.1 GCA_030593645.1 Deltaproteobacteria bacterium | reverse complement strand
TTTTTACCTTCAGCTACAGTTTCACCGTCCAATTTGAGATAAGAAGATGTTTCTTCGATAAAGCCGTATACTTCCGAAGAAGACATGTAATGCTCTTCAGAAAGACCCACAAAGATGGCCTGACCGCTCCCTTTTTGCGCCAGAAAAAGTTTTCCCGGCGCGAGATCGGTATGCATGGATATGGCATGGGAACCTTTAAAATCATTTACAGCGAGCCTGAATGCTTCTGAAATATCATTTCCCGAGTTGAAATATTTTTCGATTTGAAGCGGAATGATCTTTGTATCTGTAGTGATGTCTTCATGAAACGTTCGGCCGTTCTTTTCATATTCTGATTTTAATTCCATGTAATTGTCAATATCTCCATTCAGACATACATGAATGATATTATGATCTTTTTTATTTTCGTCCGCCATACCGTTGTCAACCGGATGGCAGTTTGCTTCTGTTATCGCCCCCACAGACGCCCATCGGGTGTGTGATGATATGGAAACAGTTTGATGGCTTAACATCATTATGATTTGAAAAATCGGATCGTTTTTGATCTGGTCACGGATAAATGTAATATTGTCTCCGAGCTTTCCGATTTCAGCCGCTATTTTATAAGACAGGCAGATTGAAAATGACCGGTTTTTATCTGACTCGATTTGATTATGAATGGAGATGCAGCGGTTGGTCAAAACGCTGTTTATAATTCTCTTCTCAAATTCTTCTGCCAGGTTCTGCTTGTCCATTTCTTTGTTAAATTGATCATGGTTTGCCGGATCCAGAATAAATACAAGTGAGATACCGGCAGAATCGCGCCCCCTCACTTCTAGCCTGTCGATACTGTTTAGAACGGCATTAATATTTTTGAACAGGGTTAACGTATTAAAAGAAAGGGCCGGTATTTTTTCAATCGGAACCACCAGGTCTTCAATTTTTTTCATGTTTTCAAGAATTTCTTTTTCAAGCGACCAGGCAATATCTTTCAGATCTTCGATCCGTTTTAATAAAAAATCAACCACACCGGCTTCAAGGTGTCCCATGTGATCATCCAGGGTTTTTGATTCCGAATCGATAATCTGTTTAAGACGTTCGGTAAATTTATTAAGTTCTGTCCGGGCTTCCTTGTCCATAAAACAGTTGTAAAACTGATTTTTCCGCTTCAATGAGCCAATTGCATTTTTAAGATCATTAAATACCTGACTACCGCCAAGGTAATTTTTGTCAAAAGGCAGGCTGCTTTCGATGCAGGAAAGGTAACAGCTGTTTTCGATTTTTCCGGCCAGCTTGATCAGTGATAGCAGACCGGTAAGGTCGCTTTCTTTTTTTCCGGTTTTAAAAGCTACAATTCCCGCGAGTCCGCAGTTTAGAACATTTACCATGAGAGGAAAAACAACGATTGAACCGTTGGGTACATGGGAAGGATTTTTTCCAAAAAAAACATCGGTTCGAAGGAGTAAAAGAGTCTGGTTATAAAGAATTCTGAGAAATTTATTCAATTTTGAAACAGAAGTGTTAGATTTTGATAGGGTTGATTTGTCCATATTGTTTTATTCCTTATTTTATTCCCTGGTCTATAAATGGGTTAATTATTTTCGGAAAGAATTTTTTCCACTCTGTTTATATCTTCAGGTCGGTCCACACTGATACTGGTATAACTTGTAAGTATAATATTGATGGGGATATCATTTTCAAGCAATCGCAGCTGCTCCAGCTTTTCAGTTGTTTCGAGACTGCTCGGGCTTAATTCAACAAACTTTTTTAACACGTTCATCCGGAAAGCATACAGCCCGATGTGCCCATAATATCTGTTTGTCTGGTTATTGCGATCGAACGGAATGATGGATCGGGAAAAGTAGAGGGCTCGCCTGCTTTCTGAAAATACCGCTTTAACCAGGTCGGGATTTTTTGCCTCGAAAGGACTGATTTCCCTTACCGGTGTGGTTACCTGTATGTCGTCTTCAATAAACGGCAGTAAGATTTCTGTCAGTATCGCGGGGTCCAGGAGCGGTTCGTCTCCCTGTATGTTTACGATCACAGCATTACCCGGAAGATTCAGTGCCCGGGCGGCTTCAAGGATCCTGTCAGTTCCGCTCGGATGATCTTTTTGTGTCATAAGCGCGGGAACATTCAAATTTTCTGCAGCGGTAAGAATACGATTGTCATCAGTGGCCACCACAACACGTGTCATCTCAGGACACTTGCATGCCTGGCTGTATACATGCCAGAACATCGGTTTGCCTTGAATTTCCGCGAGCGGTTTACCGGGGAAGCGGCTGGAGCCGTAGCGCGCCGGGATGATGCCAAAACATTTCGGAAGTGTTCTCATAGGCGGAATGGATTAGACAAATCCTTTGTATCCTTTGCGATAATTTTTTAATTTTTCGTGTTTTCGTGATTGGTTTTTATGTGAAAATGGATCATACCCGCCATATACGGTATTCCTAAAAAGATCACGATTCAGCTCAACTGTGTTCCGGGTTTTACTTTTCTATCCAGAGTTGCCACTGTGCATTTCTCCCCATCTACGGCAGCAAGCAGCATGCCGTTTGATAAAACCCCCATGATTTTTGCGGGTTTTAAATTGGCAACCACAATAATCTGTTTACCTACCAGGTCTTCCGGAGCATAATCGGTCGAGATACCGGAGACAATCGTTCTTTTTTCACCCAGGTCAACCTCTATTTTCAGGAGTTTTTTTGCCCTGGGAACAGCCTCGGCCCGTAATACGGTTGCCACCCTGAAATCAATTTTAGTAAAATCTTCTATCTTTATTTCAGGTTTAATATCAGCAGTCAATTTAGATGAACTCCTCTCTTCCATTTTTTCAAGGGTGTCCTTATTTATCTCAATTCTTGGAAACATCGCGATCGATTTTAAAAGTTTTGTTCCCGGCTGAAGACTTTTCCAGGATCTAAGCTGTTCCAGCATGTAAAAGGGTTTTTCAGGATCCAATCCAAGGTGTTTCTGCATTTTTTTTGCGGTATCCGGCATAATCGGATAAATCAGACCGGATATGATCCTGAGACATTCAAGAAGATTGTATATGGCGGATTCGAGCTGTTTTTTACTCGATTTTTTCTTGGCCAGGACCCAGGGGGCGGTCACATCAATATATTTATTCATCTGGCCGATGAATTTCCAGACAGCCACGATTGCTTTGTGGAAAGCAAATCGTTTCATTTCAGCTTCGAACACGTTAATGGTGCTTAATGCGTATTTTTCAAGACCCCGTTCAAGTTCCTGTTCAACATGCGGGTCCACCTCGGGCACGATACCCTTGAAATACTTATGAGCCATTGACAGTATTCTGGAAAACAGGTTGCCGATATCATTTGCAAGATCTGAATTGATTCGATGAACCAGTGCATCTTCGGAAAAACTCGAATCAAGACCAAAAGTCATATCCCGGATCAAAAAGTACCTGAACGGTTCAAGTCCGTAAACTTTTTTTAAATCAAGCGGTTCAACCACATTACCAAGACTTTTGGACATCTTGCTTTCCTGAATGTTCCAGTATCCATGAACATTCAGGTGCTTGTATATTTCAATACCCGCAGCTTTAAGGATGATGGGCCAGTATATACCGTGCGGCTTAAGAATATCTTTGGCGACGATATGCTGGGCATTGGGCCAGAATTTTTTATACAGATCACCATCCGGATATCCAAGTGCGGAAACATAATTTATGAGGGCATCAAACCATACATACGTCACATAATCAGGATCAAAGGGCAGGGTGATACCCCATTTAAGACGTGATTTAGGTCTGGAAATACACAAGTCCTCAAGGGGGTCCCGTAAAAATGCCAGAACTTCATTTTTATATCTTCTCGGTCGTATAAAACCGGGATTGTCATTAATGTGGCTGATAAGCCAGTCCTGGTATTTACTCATTTTAAAGAAATAGTTCGATTCCTTGATTATTTCAGGTTCTGTTTCGTGGTCCGGGCACCTCCCGTTTTTCAGTTCACGATCAGCGTAGAAACGTTCACACCCGAAACAATATTTACCTTCGTATTCACTATAATATATATCACCTGAATCATAGATCTTTTGGAGAATCTGTTCCACCACCGCCATATGAGAAGGATCGGTGGTTCGAATAAAAGCGTTGTATTTGATATTCAGTTCAGGCCAGAGATTTTTAAAAAGCGCGCTGATTTTGTTTACATAATTTCTTGGAGTTAAATTTTCTTTTTTTGCGGACCGTACAATTTTATCACCATGTTCATCCGTTCCCGTAAGAAAAAACACGTCTGTGTTTCTCATGCTGTTAAAACGGGCTGCCACATCGGCAATAATGGTTGTATATGCGTGCCCGAGGTGGGGCCTCGCATTAACATAATAGATGGGGGTGGTGATATAAAAAGGTTTGGGCATTTCTTCTCCTATTCCTGAATAATATCCTTTATACTGATTTCGATTTCATTACCGTTTTCCAGCTGAACCATTACCAGCTCTCTTAACACATTATGACGAAGGACTTTCCCCCGCCCGCTCGATGTTTTTACTTTTTTACCAATTCTGGGAATTTTCCTTTTCAGGTGCTTATAGGTTTCAAATTCATATGTCAGACAGCACATCAGCCTGCCGCATTGACCCGAGATCTTTGTGGGGTTAAGTGAAAGATTCTGTTCTTTTGCCATGCGTATCGAAACCGGACCGAATTTTTCAAGAAACGATGAACAGCATGTGGCGCGACCGCACCTTCCAAGTCCCCCGCACATTTTTGCCTGGTTTCGTATTCCTACCTGTCTCATTTCGACCCGGGTCCCGAGCTTTTTTACAAGCATTTTAACGAGCTGTCGGAAATCAACCCTGCCGTCAGATGTAAAAAAGAATGTCAGTTTACTGCCGTCAAACGATTTATCAACTGAAAAGAGGTTCATGTCCAATTTTAACTGATTGATACATTCCTGGCAGTATGCGTAGGCGGTTTTCTCAGATTCAGTATTTTTCGTTTTTTGATCCAGATCCTTTTTATTCGCAAGCCGATGTACCTTTTTTAACGGTTTATCGCTTGTTCGTTTTTCATACGGCATCGGGAGTGTCACGATCGTACCGAATCCCAGCCCCTGCTCTGTTTGTACAATGACGCAATCATCCAGTTTCAGGACAAATGCACCGCAATCGAAATCATACACCTTACCGGCCGTTTTAAATCTTACTCCAACTATTTTTTTCATATTTTCTTTAATATCTGTCTTGCGGGAATATGGTTTCCCGTTCAGTTAATATTCATTATTGTCATGGTGAGGATGATCTGATGGTCCTCTATTCTCTTGCGAGCCTTATCATCATGACCTCCATTGCCATCCTCGTATTCATGTTATACTGAACATCCTTTTGTGCTGACTGTATCACATCGATTTTCTTAATGAGAATCTTTATCGTCATTCCCCGGGAAGCACCCTTTATTTTATCAACCAAATCCCGGTTGATTATTTTATCCCTGTTAAATTTAAAGATAATCAGATCACGAATCCACGATTTAAAAATTTCAAGTGAACCCGGAATGTTATTTTTGTTCTGGGCCAGTTTTTCAGCAAATAACATGAGCTGTCCAGCCGATTTTTCCGGCAGTTCAGCCGGTCGATCCAGACCGCTGCCTTTGAGCAGCCAATCCCTTTGTTGTTTCCAGTTTGAACCATTCATTTCAAGCGCCCGGGTGATACTCCCACCCGACATAGCAGCTGTTAAATCCGCCTCCACCTGATCCAGTCCATATTCTTTATTCAACAATCTTGCAAGGTTTTTCCTTGATATCGGGTTAAACCGTATATTTTGACAGCGGGAAACAATCGTTGGAAGAAGGTCAGCGATTTGCGGAGCTATGAGTATCAAAATGGTTCTGTCCGGAGGTTCTTCCAGGAGCTTGAGAAGCGCGTTGGCGGCGGAGGGATTCAATGCCTGGGCGTCACTGATAATCACCACACGCATTCCTGCTTCATAAGGTTTTCTGATCAGTTTTTCACACAGGGTTCGAATTTTATCGATTCGTATATAAGAACCAACAGGTTTGATACGGATAATATCCGGATGGTTATCTGACTCGATTCTTCGGCATGAATGACATGTGTTGCACGGCTCAGTTGGAAAAGACTGATCGTTTTGTCTTAATTCAAATTGATTATTGTTTTGTGATGGTTCCGGGTTTTTTCCAAAACAGTTACAGGCTTTAGCAAGGGTCAGGGCTGCATTCTCTCGGCCTGTACCTTCGATTCCTGTAAACAGGAGTGCATGAGGTATCTCTTTCTTTTTTAGAAGAGTCTTTAAAACCTTAACGGGCCGTTTCTGATCTATGATCGTTTCAAATCCCGGCACAACTCTAATAATCTACCCGTTCCTTCAATTCTTTACCCGCTTTGAAGAATGGTAGTTTTTTTTCTTTAATGGTGACTTTATCCCCGGTTTTAGGATTTCTTCCCATATAACTTTGATAATTCTTCACATAAAAACTGCAAAGACCACGGATTTCAACACGTTCTCCCTTTACCATGGCGTCTGCCATACTGTCGAAAAACAATTGAATCACTTTGGCCGCTTCTGCTTTTGAAATCTCCGCCTCGGTCTTCAATGCAGAGATAAGCTCCAATTTATTCATAAGTCCTCCTTATTGCAGCAACAGACGGATGTTAACAGCATCTCAACTTATAAAACAAAACATAGTTAGAAGTCAAGTAGTTATGACAATATTTTGGGTAATAGTTCGATATCATCTTCATCGACATCAACTCCGGCATGCTGCCCGAGAGCCTCGATATAAACAATCACCCTCCCTTTGCCTCCATATCGAATAAATGTACCGGTTATACCCGTAAAATGACCGCTCACAACAACAACCCTGTCACCTTTTTTCAAGCGATACCCGGTTGTTACAGGGCTGTCCCCGGAGGTCATTATTTCAAGAGATTTAATTGTTGATTCGGGCACCGGAACCGGGCCGTCTTTCGTGCCGATCAGCTTAACTGCTCCGGCGGTTTTAACTATTTCAATATGTCGGTATGGGCTTAAATCGGTTTTGACAAATATGTACCCTGGAAAAAGAGGGATCTGAATCATCTGTTTACGATCGCGCCGTTTGCTCCTAACCTTTATTTTCGGTAAAAATACATCGATC
>JAUVGT010000284.1 GCA_030593645.1 Deltaproteobacteria bacterium | reverse complement strand
TTTTTACGAAACCGTCAAACTTGAAACCAATACCAGATCGTATAGATTCACGGAGGATCAATGGACGATAACATTAAAATTGGATTAAAACAGCTTCCCAACAGGGAAGATCATAACTGTTTTGGATGCGGCCCTGCCAACACGCACGGTCTTCAAATGAAGTTTTTTACCAACGACGATTCAGTCTTCTCGTGGCTTAAAATGCCGGATCACCTGTGCGGCTGGGATAATATTGTTCATGGCGGGATCATATCCACTGTCCTTGATGAAATTATGAGCTGGTCGGCAATCTTTCTGCTCAAAAAACTGATTTTAACAAAATCGATGACCATAGAATTTATAAAACCGATTTATATCGGTATGGAGCTTAAAACAGAAGGAATTGTATCTGAACAAAAAAGTGACCGGGAAGCGATCATGGAGGGTATGATATTTAACAGTAAGGATGTACTGTGCGCCAGATCAAAAGGCGTATATAAGCTTCTCAAACCGAAAGTCGCAAAAAGGCTCAATATGATGAGCGAAGAAGCCTTAAAGGATTATGAACCCATTCTAAAAGCTTGAAGTTTCCAAATAATTTAATTTAATTATAGAGCCCGAAGGGAGATTTTAAAACCACTTCTATTCACTTATATAAGAAGGTGCAGGGGTTTTACTAGTTCCGATTCTATTCAGGATAAAACCGATAAATAGAATAACTCCTGATAATACTACTTTATACACGGCAATACGTAAGATGTATGACGGAGCAGCTCCCTGAAAATAAGCCGGAAGTATATTTGTCAGCAAGAAACCGTTTTTATACAAACCATAAATCCCGATAAAGACCAGATTAAAAATCAAAGGTTTTAAAATCACTAAACGATCTGATCGTGTGTTTTTCAATACAAGATAAATAAAAATGGATATGATGAAAAATGCCGCATGGTCATAATAATTAGAAAATGAGAGTTTTAAAATGGAAACATTAAAACCCTGGTATATCACCGAGCCGATAAAACGTGTCAGGTAAATTTCCAGAAAAAAGAACACGATCATGATGACCGCGAATAACCGGGGAAAATGGTGATCTTCTTTTGGGTTATTCCTGTCTTTAGAAAATGAATAGTAGCATACGAGAACAGCAAAAAAACCAATAAGTAAAGATACCAGAATAAAACGGAACTCGTTGTCCCCTAAAATGTTAACCACCCGCTTTGGAAAACCTTTGTAGGTAATTAATTTAATCAAATCCCATATGCCCGAAGACAGTTTGATTAAACCGAATATGAAAACAGGAATTAAAACGGCCAGTTTATTAAACCCGATACGGTGGATATTGATAGTGATGATTTTATTTGGAAACCGTAGTTTTAGAAGGATAAATAAAAAAAAGTATGGAAAACAAATAGATAATAAAATTTTTAACTGGGGAATCAAGGCGGATAAGAGGTTAAACGGGGTCGTAAAATGCCGAATCACAAGTGAAACAAAGAAGTAAAATAAAAAAGCGATGATATAGGATACGCCGTATAAATTATAGTAATCTTTTAATTTCATATTGGAATTAGACATACTCACTCCCTTGTTGATTGAGCCCTAGCCGATAAAAATTATACTCAATATCTTACCATCTGCTTCCACCGGTTCTTGCGTTCGCCAATCAATTAATTCAATACTTTTTTTACCTATAAACAAATCACACAAATCATCGAATGGCCATCTGCCGGGATCGGAAATCAATACCCTCTGAACACCGGCACTCTTAGCCCTGTGAATCAGCCTTCGGAGCGGATCGATTAAGGTATCACAGAAACATATGTCCGAGGCCACAATCACATCGATTCCCTTTAAATGGGGACGTTTGATCCGATTGATTCCCAGATTTAAAAAGTCAATCTCGATTTCATTGGTTTCCGCCATTAAACGAACATAAGGTTCAACAAGGCTATCCACATCCACACTGGTCACCTGGGAATTATGATTTTTCGCGCAATATATTCCTGTGAGCCCCCAGCCGCACCCCAGATCCATCACCCGTTTACCGGAAATAATTTTTGATTTGTTTAAATAATCGATTAACAGCCAGCTCGTCGGCCAGACTTTATGACCGTGATCTGTCGGCTTAAATTTTTTTTTTAGTTTTAAGATTTCTTTGTGGTTCCCATGAAGAAGTTTAACGCCATGTGCTTCGGTTACCGATTTAACATGATTGTGTTTCATTGATTATCTTACTTTTGCATTTCTGGTTTCATGGATACACTTATTCAATCTCCATATGTTCTTTTATCTGAGGTGAACGATATTAACCTGAGCGGTTATTATTGTCAACAATCGCAATCAATTACCTGTGATCTCCATTGTGTAAGCTCTATTATATCTTACTTATTCTTGACATATATTACTAAAATTGATTGAATGTCGCCCGTGCCGGACGGGACTCAATCTGATTCAGAAAACGTTCCATCCGGCACATTAATTATATCAATCCTGAACAACGGAGGGAGAGGCATGGGAGGATTATTTGGAGCGGTTTCACTAGAAAACTGCATCGGCGACCTGTTTTACGGTACAGATTACCATTTTCATATGGGCACCAAGCGCGGCGGTTTGGCGGTGTGGAACGGCGATCGGTTTGTCAGAACCATACACAGCATTGAAAGCGATTATTTTCGTTCCAAATTTGAACCGGATCTTCCCAAATTAACCGGTAATTTCGGAATCGGTGTAATCAGTGATAATGATTCCCAGCCCCTTATCATAAGCAGCCACCTGGGCAATTTTGCCCTTGTTACAGTAGCAAAAATCAACAATATCGATGAACTGGTTAAGGGTGCCCATAAAAACCGCCTCCATTTCTCAGAATCCATGGGTGGTGTCACTAACCCAACAGAATTAGTAGGTATGCTTATCTGTGAGGCCGACACTTTTGAAGACGGCATACGCAACGCACAGGAAAAAATTAAAGGCTCCTGTTCCCTGCTCCTCCTGGCTGAAGAGGGAATTTACGCTGCGCGGGACAGACGGGGACGCACCCCGATCATTATCGGTAAAAAAGACGGCGCCTTTGCGGCCGCTTCCGAATCCTGCTCATTTTCCAACCTGAATTATGAAATCGAGCAAGACCTGGGACCCGGAGAAATCCTGCTGATGACCCCGAACGGCTGCGAGCAGAAAAAACCGCCCCTGGACAAAATGCAGGTATGCTCTTTCCTGTGGGTCTATTATGGTTATCCCGCCTCCACTTATGAAGATATCAATGTGGAATCGGTTCGTTACCAGTGCGGCTGCGCCCTGGGGGAAAACGATGATACCACACCGGATTATGTTGCCGGTATTCCGGATTCAGGTATCGGTCACGCGCTGGGGTATGCCCATTGCAAAAAAATCCCCTATATGCGCCCCTACGTAAAATACACCCCCACCTGGCCGCGCAGTTTTATGCCCCAGAAGCAGGAAATGAGGGATCTTGTGGCCAACATGAAACTGATACCGGTGAGAAGCTTGATCAAAGGCAAAAAGATCCTGTTCTGTGATGACAGCATTGTCCGGGGCACCCAGCTTAAGGATAATGTGGAGTTCCTGTTTTCCAGCGGGGCATCCGAGGTACATATGCGTATTGCCTGTCCCACCCTGATTTTCCCATGTGATTTCCTGAATTTTTCCACATCCCGCTCCACTCTGGACCTGGCCGGACGCCGGGCCATCACGGCCCTGGAGGGAAGCGAGGAACCAGGATCGGAAATCATGGCCGAGTACGCCACATCAGGGTCCAAACGAAATAAAAAAATGGTTGAATATATACGCATGGAGCTGCACCTCTCCACACTGGCCTACCAGAAAATGGATGACCTGGTGGCCGCGATTGGTCTGCCCAAGGAAAAACTGTGCACACACTGTTGGGATGGAAGCAGTTATTATTAGAAAAGGGTCCAAGGATCGGCATCCTTCCTTCGGGTGTAATTAAAAGTGATGGAAAAGGATTAAATCCATTTTTTCTGGATACCGGATCGGGGTCCGGTATGACCTGTACCTTGTAGTCATTTCGGGCTTGATCCGGAATCCAGAAAATTGCCTAATCTCACTGGATTCCCGCTCCACGATCAGGTCGAGGACTAGATCCACGGGAATGACATTGCGGAGTGCGTTTGCTTATTTATAGCTCGTTCACCGAGAATTGCTGCCCTTCCTTCATTAAATTTGACTGTGCCCGCGCTTTCATCTTATAATGGGAAAAAGACACTATGTGACAGTGTATTTATGATCCAACAGACCATCAATACTAATAAGGGCCAGATTCACTCCATGCGACATAGAAACAACCATTCGGTCACGAAACTGATCACATATTCCTGCACAGCATACCTTATATTAACACTATTACTGTACACGATTTTCTACTTTCAATACCGGGAAACGATCCACTTATCCAGCTTTGGTGCCATTTTCCTGGCTCAACTCCTCCCGACCGCTTTGTTAATTTCAGGAATGATCTATCTGTTTAAAAAACGGATAAAATCCCATTTCATTTCTCCGGGAGAAATCCAGCCAAACATCACGCAAATTTTCAATCGTTTTAACCGTAACGATTCTTCCATACGCGAAAACCATGAAATTAAAGAATACCTGGCCGACAGTAAAAACAAAGCGGTATACAGCATACTGCTTGATGAAATGGAATCTCTCCATTCGGCTGAAAATAAAATTATCGAAAAGATAAATGCGTATGAGGGTCTATATTCCAAGCTGCAATCAGACATGCAGCCTGTGGCCGGTAAATCAGACCAATTGACTGACAACAGTCAAAGTTTTTATAAAAACGCCTTTTCCCAGGCGGCTGAACTGGAAGAGATCAGCCGTTCCATGGGTCAGTTTGTGTTCCAGATCAGCGATATCGCGGATCATACCAACACGGCCAATCAATTGGCCATGGAAACCCAGGAGGTAACGAAAAACGGTATGGAGCAGATGGATGACCTGATATCGGCCATATCCGCCATCAGTGACTCCAGCCGAAAAATACTCGATATGATTAAAACCATCGACCAGATTGCCGCACAAACCAAGTTACTGGCCTTAAACGCCACCATCGAGGCCAACCGTGCCGGGGAACATGGAAGGGCTTTCGCGGTTGTGGCCCAGGAGGTGAGAAATCTATCGATACATAGCACAAACGCGGCCCAGGAAACATCCAAATTGGTCGATACGGCAATGGACCACCTGGAATACGGGAATGAAATATCCTCCACAACCGTCCAGGTTCTGACCCGCATGGAAGAAGAGGTTCAAAAGGTATCTAAAATCATCGAGGAGATTGCTGAGTCATCAACGCTTCAGGCCGAGAGTGTAAACCGCTTTGATGAAAGCCTGAAAGAAATCAATCAACTGACCCGTCAGCAAAAAAATGTGGCCAAAGAAGCAACTTCTGTATCCCATGAGCTATCCCGATACGTAAAACAGCTCACCAAAAATCTGGATTCTTTTCAGGATCAGGATGGATGGGAAGCCAGGAAGACCATTGAAGAAAAGAAAAATCGAATCAGGTCCAAACAAATCGAAAGACCATTGAAGTTCATATTCGATTTTGATCCGCCATTAACCTACATGGAAAACGGGAAAGCCAGGGGAATATTAACCGATATTGTTGTGGAAATTTTCAGTAAAAGAATGGGGTTAGATGTCGATCATGAGCAGGAGACTTGGAGCCTTTGCAACAAAAAGGTGAGAAAAGGATTGAGTGATGCTTTTTTTACATTCCCGACCGATGAACGCCTTAAATTCTGCGATACCCATATCAGAACCGGGTATACCTTTGAATGGACAATATTTACTTATGCCGGACATCCCAGGATGGATGATATTAAAAAAATCCGTTCCTTTGACGATATCATCAAAGGTGATTTTACCATCGGAACCTACCTCGATAACGGCTGGGCAAAAATGATGCTGGAAGACAAAGGCGTGAAAGTAAAATATTTTAAAAATGAATTTAAAGCACTGGCCGCAAAGGAAATGGATTTCCTGGTGGAAGATCCCCAGGTGGGGAGGCATAAAATCAAACTCTATAGAATCACTGAAGGCAAGTTAATGGAAGTTCCCGTAGTGCTTCAAACCGATTCATATATGCTTTTGATCCATAAAAACTCGCCGTATGTTCATGCATTACCGGAGTTTGATAGACATCTTCAGGAAATGAAAAAAGACGGGACCATGGAGCAAATCTTATTACGGTATCAATAATGTCCGTGTGCAAAGGGATTTAACAAGTGCCTAAAGTGCACTAAAGTTGGAAGTGCCTAAAGTTTATGAATTCTATCTATCTTTGACGGTTTCGTAAAAAGTCCAACTTCTGCGTTGTGCTGCATTTTGCAATGATTCAACGTACGATAAGTACGCTTCATCATTACAAAAATTGCACGCCTTGAATTTGAACTCTTTACGAAACCGTCTAATTCGGACTTT
>JAUVGT010000271.1 GCA_030593645.1 Deltaproteobacteria bacterium | reverse complement strand
CCTTGATAAAAGAATCGTCAGCATATAAATAAGCTGTGCATCCGTATAAGGCGACGCGCTCCCGAACACCTCTGCATCAATCTGGTAAAATTGCCTGTACCTTCCCTTTTGCGGGTTTTCCCTTCGAAACATGGGACCAATCGTATGGAATTTCTGAACAGTACCCTTTGCGTACAGTTTGTGCTGGATATAGGAACGTACAATCGAAGCTGTCGCTTCCGGTCTGAGGGTGATCAGATCACCTTTTCTGTCCGGGAAGGTGTACATCTCTTTTTCCACGATATCGGTATCTTCACCGATACTCCTGGCAAAAAGTTCAGTTTTTTCCATGATTGGAACACGGATTTCCCGGAATCCGAAATCATCAAAAATCGAAGTCGCGGCCTCTTCAATTTTCTGCCAGAGTTCTGTCTCACCCGGAAGTATGTCCTTAAATCCTTTAATTAATTGTATCATTTTAAACAATAAATCCTGACCCGGTTAAACCGGTATAGCAAAATAATATTGAAGTCTCGGTTGTAAACACATGTTGATCTCATATATAAATATTAGCTGTTCTTTACCTGGTGTACTGTGGTTTCTGCGAGAGACATTTATTATTTAATATAAGCAAAATTTATTTTTCTACCTTATAATTCCCTGATTAGTCAATACTAATATTTATTTGAGCTCTTCCGGCTTTCATTTTTCGAATATAATTGTCGTCAAATTAACACGATTTACAGATTGATATTTATTTTCTATTGCATTAAACTATGGTTCATTTAACAATTATTCAAAATTGATGAAAAGGAGATAATTTAAAATGCCATCCAAAGTCACCCTCACAACACTTTATAAAATGAAGGAAAAGGGAGAAAAAATTACGGCTCTGACCGCTTATGATTATCCATTTGCCAGGATCGTAGATGAGGCGGGGATACACCTTATACTCATCGGCGATTCGCTGGGTATGGTCATTCAGGGCGGGAACAGCACCCTGCCGGTTACCATGGATGAAATGCTTTATCACACCCGCATTGTAGCCGCCGGAGCGAAAACCGCAATGATTGTCGGTGATATGCCCTTTATGTCTTATCAAACCGATATCAGGGAAGCTGTTAATAACGCCGGTCGATTTCTCAAAGAAGCTGATGCTCAGGCTGTCAAACTGGAAGGCGGTGCCGCGGTCTGTGATACCATAACGGCCATTTCAGAAGCAGGAATTCCGGTACAGGCCCATATCGGGCTGACACCTCAATCCGTACACCAGATGGGGGGATTTAAAGTACAGCGTGATGAAGACCGCCTTATGGAAGATGCTTTAAACGTAGAATCAGCCGGAGCTTTTTCCGTGGTCCTTGAAGGCATACCGGTGGGCATATCGGAAAAAATCACCGCAGCTTTGAAAATCCCGACCATCGGAATCGGAGCAGGTCCTCATTGTGACGGACAGATTCTGGTTTTTCATGACATGCTGGGGATAAACCCGGGACATGTGCCCAAATTTGTCAAACAATATGCAACGGTTGGTGAAGAAACAAAAAGAGGGCTGGCCAAATACATTCAAGAAGTACAATCCGGAGAATTTCCGGGTAAGGAACACTGTTATTAAAAGCATAGATTGGATATAAAACATGAAACCCTCATTTGCCATTGTAGGATGCGGTAGAGTTGGCACGGCATTGGCTGTGTATTTAACCGAGCTGGGCTATCCCGCAGCCGGGCTATCCAGCAAGAGCCTTCATTCTTCAAAAAAACTCGCCAACACCATTGGAACTTCCGATTTTAGTGATGTCCCATGCAAAATGACTAAAAATGCTGATATTGTATTTATTACCACACCGGATGACATCATAGAAAGTGTGTGCGATGAAATATCTGCCCACAAAGGGTTCCATCAGGATGCAACCGTTCTTCACTGCAGCGGTTCATTACCATCTACAATATTATCTGCCGCGAAAGGATGTAAAGCGGTTATCGGGTCTTTGCATCCGCTTCAAAGTTTCGCATCCACTGAATTCAAGGCCAACCCGTTTCAAGGGATTATTATTGCGGTGGAAGGCGAAAAAAGTGCCCTGGAAAAAGCGGGTAAAATAGCGGGTGATCTCGGCGGTAATTGTCTTACCATACTGACGGAAACAAAAACCCTGTATCATGCCTCAGCGGTGGTGGCGTCTAACTATCTAGTGACCTTGATGGATTTTGCTTTTAAACTGATCAATCAGGCGGGAATCTCAAGTAATGACGCTCTAATGGTATTAAAACCCCTGGTCAACGGTACCCTTTTAAACATTGAAAAAGACGGCATTCCGAAAGCACTCACCGGACCGATTGCAAGGGGAGATGTTGATGTTGTGAAAAGCCATATTGAAGAAATCACTTCTCAAATACCAGAACTTTTGTCCCTTTATAAAATTCTGGGGAGTCATACAGTGGAAATTGCAGACGCAAAAGGTTCGCTTTCGAAATCTTCGATCAGGGATTTTAAGCAAATATTAGAGTAGATATCCGTCTTAACAGCAATGACGTTCAAGACACATTCGACTGGGCAGTAAAATACAGAGATAAAAAAATGATAAAATAATTGAGGGTTCGGGGAGTTTTCCGCATTAATTCTCTTCTTTATTCATGGTCCCGCTGCAGTCCGTCCATATTGTGATATCACGGCTTTCATGCACTCCCTTAGCTCTATAACAGTTTGCATCCGCACTGATTATTTCGATCACTACATCAGGTGTGGATGGAACAAAATCCAGCTCGTCTATATCCTGTGTATATCTTTGGTAATCTGTGTAATACAGTTCTTCCTTTTCTATGAGAATGCTGAGATCTGATCTCACACCTGCTTCAATAGCTTTTGTCCTGTATGCAATAAAATTTGGAATCGCAATGGCCGCGAGTATCCCGATCACCGGCAATATAAAAAAAGAGATCCCTATAGCAATGGCCGCCTTGGGCAGGCATCCCATACCTTTTTTCACCTGGTTTTTACCGCAGTAACGACAGGTAAGCGCGTTCAGTTTAATGGTTCGTCCGCATGATTCACAAAACTTTTCATCCGCTTGCCGGAAAGTCCCCTGGTTTGGGGTAATGGAGGATTCCGGTCCACTTGCAGCCGGCAGGGGTGGGGGCTGGTTGTTCAGATCGCTCAACACCGCTTCATCTTCTTTTTCTATCTCACATTTTGCTCCGGCTTGTTTAAATCGTGCGGCTACTTTTTCACAGGTATTTAAATCGACATCCTTCTTTATTACCATTTTTTCTCCGGAAAAAAGTCTCTCAATTTGAGTAATATCGATATTTAAAATCTGCCTGAGACTTTTCTTTACCTCATCCGGATTCCTTCCCTTAACAACATCTCCATTGAAAATCACACGGTATGTATTCGCCATTGTTTTCTCCATATCCATAGAGTTACGCGATCACGTGAACACGCACGTGTTGATAAAAAAGGCTGCATCATCACCAATTCTTAACACATTCAAATCAGAAAAAGTTTCTCTTAATTTATTATCGCATAGATGATAAACCGGGCCGTTTATGTGATTTACCGGCATCCATATTCAGTGCATCCGGCTTCTTACTTTTATCCAGATCTTTAACCAGGCTCCAGATCTCCAAAATAAAATTTTCCATATGTCTTCGGGCTTTTTCTGAATCACCCGTCTTTATGGCTTCCAGTATCTGCTTCTGGGACTCAATCGCATGTCTTTCAAATTCAATGACTTTAAAATCACGGAAATATTCACGCAATAATTCGATCAATGACTGCATAAACATCTCAAGAACCCTGTTATCAGTCGCAGTGGCCAGGTGAACATGAAACCTGCCCCGATTCGCCTGCATGCATTCCGCGTCATCCGAACATTTTTCTGACTCTTCGATCAGATTACTCAGGATCTTGATATCCACATCTGTGGCTTTCCGGGCCGCTTCCGCGGCCACACCCGGTTCAATCATCAGACGCACATTCATGATGTGATCCACACTGACCTGGCCGGAATCCACTAATCCTTGAAGGGAAGAACTTAACGGCTTATGATATCCGTTATGTACAAAAATACCGCCTCCCGGGCCTTTTTTGATCGTGATTAACCCCAATCCATCAAGTGTACGCATGGCTTCACGAATGACTGAACGACTGACCTGAAATTTTTTCGCCAGATCAAGTTCGGATGGCAGACGATCGCCACGTTTTAGACCGCCGCCAAGAATATGTGATTGAACTTCCTGGGCGATTCGATCGGAATATCTCATTTTGTCAACGGGATTAAACATGTTGATTAATAACTCTCCTTCTTCGTTTTAGACCCATTTGACCAGTCAAGCCATGATGACACTTTACGAGGTCTCCATTTTTTTCCATAGAGTACATTATCCATATAAGGAAAAAGTGCTCTGGCCACAGGAGACCTGGCCATAAGTCGGCGAACGATTCGGTGGGAAAAGGTATCCGGTCGGGCAAATGGACAAATAGCCATGCACACGGAACAGTCGGTACCGACTTTACTCCAGTATTCAAAGCAGGACTCTTCATTGAGTTTCCACTTTTTTACACCGTTATGAACCACTTTGTCATCCAGGGGAATAGATTTAGATGGACAGGATTCAGCACATTTCTTGCACTTCCGGCAGAATTCATCAGCCCCTATGGATATGGGTTTGTCCGGTATCAGAGGCATGTCGGTTAAAGTGGCAAATACGCGTACACGCGTTCCAAATTTGGGAGCGATTAAATATCCGTTTCTCCCGACTTCTCCGAGTCCCGCGTCAACAGCCAGCGGCGAAAGTATGGCATCATAACGCCTGGTATTTTGGGCGACTCCCTGATAACCCATATGCGCAAACCACCTGGCCATGCTGATACTCAGATAAGCACCTTTTGCATAATTGTTCGCGCTTTCAGCAACCGCGGGTGTGTGAGGGGCTGAGCTTACATGCTCCCAGTTCATTTCCGTACACATCACCAATGCATAGGGTGGGAAATCGGTCAGTTCTTTGCCCCAGTCATCCCAATTATCAAAATGAATCTCACCGCGGTGGGAATAAATCCAGAGAGGATTCACTTTACATATACCCACAAGGTCAGCACCGATATGTTTCGCATAATTTTTGGCAATTTCCGTGGATTTTGCGGAATCCATTTTCATCGGCTTTTCATCCGGCTGCGGTTCAGCCGTTGTATGAGGTCCTAATAAATCAGGTATGTCAAAAGCGGAATGCAGCATGGAAATATTTGGGGGATATGAATTATCAATGGCTCCGCCGCCATTTTTCCCTAACATCCCCTTTTCCCTCCGAATCACATCCGCCTCTTCCCTTTCAGGATGCATTTCTTTGTAATAGTGTTTGTAACACTCCTTCTGGTCGGCCGATCCTTCATTGGCAAGACGTAAACGGGCAAACACGACATCACGTTCATCAAACCGCTTTGCATTTCCGATCACATGCCCCATTGCGCCTTTCATTGCCCTTGCGTATGGTTTACCCGGAATAAGAACAACCAGAACAAAGATACCGCCAAGTCCAAAAAATACAGCAACAGGAATGCGCAGCACCGGAATAAAAATAATAGAAATTATAAGTATTACTGAAAATGCAATACCCGCGGCACCAAACATGGGGGATCGCGGTTCTTTTTCCCTTATCGATTCAATAGTAAATATTAAAGCGAACATAAACATGATCGTGCTGGAAACTAAAAGCAAAACAACAAACATCTGATTGATACCTCCAGATTAATTCAATAGGCAGATAACTTCAAATACGAAACCGTCAATAATGAATGTTAAAATTTCTGGAAACCAATGCCCCCCTGCTACTGCATCATTGTATTGGGCAAAAAAAGTACGATTTCAGGAAAAATCATCAGCAGTATGATGACAACAAACATGGCCACCCAGAAAGGAAGAATACCACGAAAAATGGTATACATCGGGATATCTTTTGCTACACCGCTTAAGACAAACACATTCACCCCTACCGGCGGCGTGATCAGACTCATTTCCATGGTCAGTGTAATGATAATACCGAACCAGATCGGATCATACCCCAGTTGTACAACAATCGGGTAAACGATCGGAACCGCAAGCATCATAATTGACAAACCTTCCATGAAACAACCCAATACAATAAACGCGAAAATAATACATGAAATGATCACATGCGGGCTTAGTTTTGAACTTACAATCAGCGAAGCCAGTGTGCCCGGTATTTCGCTTAAGGTCATAAATTTTTGAAAAATCATTGCCCCGATCAGAATACCAAATATCATCGCGGTTGAAGAGGTTGTTTCTTTCATGGTCTCCATGAGTGTTTTTCGGGTCAGGCGTTTTTTAATGATTGTAATTACAAAAGCGCCAAAAGCGCCGACACCAGCAGCTTCAGTCGGGGTAAACTTTCCCGTGTAAAGACCACCAATGACAACGACAAACAGGAGAAGCAAACTCCACGTGTTTTTTAGTGATCCGATTTTTTCTTTTGCGCTGAATTTCGGCCCTGGTTTTCCAATGGATGGATTTATTTTAGCCATGACATAAATGGTTAGTATAAAAACAAGAGCCAGGACTATTCCGGGAATCATCCCGGCAATAAAAAGTCTCCCGATTCCCTGTTCTGTTAAGATACCGTATAAAATCAAAACCGAACTCGGCGGAATCAGGATCCCAAGTGTGCCGCCTGCTGCAATGCACCCTGTGGCCAACTTGTCAGAATAATCGAGTTTTTTCATCTCGGGCAACGCCACCATTCCAAACATGGCGGCGGTTGCGAGGGAAGAGCCTGATATCGCTGCAAAGCAGGCACATGCGCCCACCGTGGCCATTGCCAGGCCGCCGGGGAGAAATCCAATCCATTTATAGACCATCTGGTAGACATCCGTGC
>JAUVGT010000414.1 GCA_030593645.1 Deltaproteobacteria bacterium | reverse complement strand
ATTCCAGTACGCCCTCGGGTATGACTATTACGCCGTGATTTTTACCTACAGCCGCTCTTCTGACAATACCGTTACATATCAAGCGGGAAAGATGCCGCAGTGTCATACCGTATGCGGTATAGTCCACGGTGTTTTCTTTTTCAGCCTTTTTGATTCTCTCTGTGTCCGTATAGTCGGCAAGATCTTCCCCGATAAGGGTAATATTCGCATGAGTCTGGAGGGCAACCTCAAGCGCCAGGTGACTTGCAACCCGTCCCATAACCTTGCATATATGCCAGTATTTGACATCAGAACTGCTGTCTGTACACAGGTTTCCTATTGAATTGGCAAAAGACCGGGCTGCTGTATGAAAGCCAAATGACATGGCACATAAAACCTGGCCGCCTGCGTCTCTAACCTGGATATCCCCGTCAATTGTTTTTGGAACACCAAGAACCTGGATACCGTCTTCAAACATCTCCTGAGCAAGAAATGCAGCATTTGTGTTTGAATCATCTCCTCCCACGATGACTATAGCATCAAGCTCAAGCTGTTTGCAGGTCTCCCTGGAAAGTGCCATTTTTTCATCTGTGTCGATTTTTGTCCTGCCTGTCTTGATCATACCAAAACCGCCCAGGTTTCTGTATGCATCTACAATATCGTCGGTCAATTCAACAGCCTCGTTTTCAATTATCCCATCAGGACCAAGCAAAAAGCCGTATATTGTTGAATTTTGATTGGCTTTTTTTGCTGCATCATAGAGCCCTGCAATAACGTTATGTCCTCCCGGTGCAGGCCCGCCGGAAAATACAAGACCGATATTGCGCCTTTTGCAGTATTCTTTTTTAAAAGATTCGTCTGGAGAATCGATAGTAACAACCTTTTGAACCTTATTTTCGATTATTTTTGGAAGGCTTTTCCCTGCTTCTTTACTAATGTCAAAAATGTAGTCCAAGTTCTCATTTAACATTGTATAATCGTTTAAAAAAACACTACACTTTGGCGGAATGCTTTTTCTTCTTTCGATTACCTCCTGGTTAATATTATCGGTTACACTCTTAACTTTAGCATTTTCCAAAAGCTCCTCAATGCTTACAGGTTTTTTTCCAGGCATTGATACCCTCCGCTTTTTTGATGTTGATTTTCGGCTATCCCGACTTCACAGCCTCCCAGCCTTTATAGCTTTCCATCAACATTAGTGTCAAGGTAAACGTTTCCCTATTTATTTCGGAGTGTATAAATGCCTGTTCGCTTTTACACCGATTTTAAAAAACATCTTGCGATTTTTTATTATTGTGCTAAATAGATTGTAATATATTCCCAAATGTTCAGAGTGTAATAGAAGCATAATCATGCGGGAATTTTTAATGGAGGGGGAGTCATATTAACCTGTGGCTGAACTGTAGAGTTTTTGCTGCAATATGACTAAATAAAAATTAATTTAAGGAGGAGAAAAATGAAGAAAAGTTTAGTAATTGGGTTGGCAGTAAGCATTTTATTTTCTTTTTGTATTTACATGCCTGCCATTGGTGCGGATATTAATCTGGCAAAAAAATCAACCATTGAAAAAATTCTTAAAAGAGGCGAACTCCGTGTGGGTTTTGAATCCGGCTACATGCCTTTTGAAATGACAAATAATAAAGGTAAATTCATGGGGTTTGACATTGATATGGCCAAAGCTCTGGCAAAATCGATGGGCGTAAAATTCGTACCGGTCAATACACAATGGGACGGTATTATCGCGAGCCTCATGACCAATAAATTCGATGTGATTATCGGTGGAATGACCATCACCCAGAAGAGAAACCTTCAGATTAGCTTTACCGAACCTTACATCGTGATTGGCCAGACCATTCTTGTAAACCTAAAGCATGAGGGAAAAGTCAAATCCTACAAGGACCTGAACCATAAAAAATATGTTGTTACAGGCCATCTCGGTACAACCGGGGAGCAAGCAGTAAAAAAATATATCTCAAAAGCGACTTATAAGGGATTTGAATCCCAGACAGAAGCTGCCCTGGAAGTCTTAAACGGCAATGCGGATGCAATTGTATATGACCTCCCCTTTTGCGCCGCTACCTACGAAATGCAGGGTAAAGGGAAAGTCTTCTTCCTGGATGAACCGTTTACTTTCGAACCCCTTGCAATGGCAATCAACAGAGGGGATCCTGATTTCTTGAACTTCTTAAACGGCTTTATCCGGCAGTATAAAAATGATGGCAGATGGCAAAGGGCCTATGATAAATGGCTTGCTAACACCGACTGGAAAAAAGAAGTAAAAAAATAATTATAACTTGATAATAAAAAACAGGCCGGTGGAAATTCATATTTCTGCCGGTCTGTTTTAATCTGTACAAAAAAACATCAGGATTATTATTCATAAAATGGAACAAAAAACGAATATTGACCGTTTAAGCGAACCGGGCAAGTTCTATGCCTCGGTGGCGGCTTTTATTGTGGTAATTATCTCAATCATCCTTACATTCTGGTTCGCCACGGTTCTAATAGAGTATCAATGGCGCTGGTACCAACTCCCAAAGTATCTTATTTATAAAGCGGATATTGAGATTCTTGCTGAATCGGATGGGGAAGTAGATGAAATAAAAATCAAGGGTGACAAAGCCGATATCATTATTGCCTATGATAATGTGAAAAAAACATATACGGTTCCGGTGAAATCCTATGATATTGATGAAGGAGAAATGATATCAGAAGGAGAGGTCATCGCTGAATATGAGGGTGGATATAAACCGGGTGTGATGTTACTCGGGCTTTGGATCACTCTGAAGGTAAGCATATATTCGACCATTTTTGGTGTCATTCTGGGACTGGTCGGCGGTATCATGCGCGTATCAAAAAACTTCGCATTGAAATGGTTGTCTATCGTATATGTTGAACTGATCCGTGGGACACCGCTCCTGGTTCAGATATTTCTATGGTATTTTGTGATTGGTACTTTGATCAACCAGTTGTTGGGGAAGTTTGGATATAATAATGTAGATCCGGTTTTCTGGGGGGTCGCCGCCCTTTCCGTGTTCACCGGTGCTTATGTCGTGGAGATCGTCCGCGCGGGAATCGAATCTATACATTTTGGGCAGAAAGAAGCCGCTCGATCACTGGGCATGTCATATTTGCAGGGCATGCGGCACGTTATACTTCCCCCGGCAATCCGCCGTATCCTCCCTCCCCTGGCGGGGCAGTTTATTAATTTAATCAAGGACTCTTCTTTAATTGGTATTATAGGAATCAGAGAACTGCTCAGGTCAGGCCGTGAAGTCATTATTACAAACCTGACACCTTTTGAAATATTCGCGACTGTTGCAGTTTTATACCTCGTATTAACTTTTACACTCTCCATGTTCGTGCAATATCTGGAAAGAAGGGGGGCGACAAATTGATTGACGTACAAAATATATATAAAACATTTTATATTCCCCATGAAGTCAAAGCCCTTGTGGATGTTTCAGTGAAAATTAAAACCGGTGAAGTGGTGGCTGCAATCGGCCCGTCAGGATCAGGTAAAAGCACCTTTTTAAGATGTTTGAATCGCCTGGAAACAGCGGATTATGGTAAAATATTCATTGATGGCATCGATATTTTCAGTAAAAAAACAAATATTAATTCAGTCCGCGCGGAAATGGGTATGGTATTTCAATCTTTTAACCTGTTTCCCCATAAATCGGTTTTTGAAAATGTAAGCCTTGCACAACGTATTGTCCGTAAACGCTCAAAAGCGGAAGCAAAAGAAAAAGCCATGGCTCTACTGGATAAGGTCGGTATTAGCGATAAAGCCCAGGTCTATCCTGATCAGCTTTCCGGCGGACAGCAGCAACGTGTTGCCATAGCCCGCGCACTGGCAATGGATCCAAAGGTGATGCTTTTTGACGAACCGACATCCGCCCTGGATCCGGAGATGATCGGTGAAGTCCTTGATGTTATGAAAAACCTGGCAAAAGAGGGAATGACTATGGTTTGTGTGACCCATGAAATGGGATTTGCCAAGGAAGTATGTGATTCTGTCATTTTCATGGATGAAGGGGCTATTGTGGAAGTTGGAACACCGGAGCATTTTTTCAAAAACCCGGATCATGACAGAACAAAGCTTTTTTTAAGCCAGA
>JAUVGT010000161.1 GCA_030593645.1 Deltaproteobacteria bacterium | reverse complement strand
CTCAACAATGCCGAGTGCTGCACAGGGAGCTTTTTCCTCAACAAAGTTTAATATAAAATCTTTGTTGAATGTCATGGCCGGTAGAATTTTGAAAATGGGAGACGAATATTCTATTTTTGTGTTTTTGTTTTTCATATTATCATCCGGACTTTTAACAACCCTCAATTTATGAGATGCTCGAAGCTGTTTCCACAATTCGGTTATAATCCGAGATAATTTTACTTAATTAAAAACGTCCTGATTCTACTTTTTGGCTTTAGCGGAATTCAAGTTCTTTTGATAAATTTTGGTATGGGGATGATCCGGACCCAGTTTGGCAAGACCGATCTTCAGCGCTTTTTCATAATACTCAATGGCCCGGTCATACTCGCCCTTGTTGTCATATGCCGTCCCCAGGCTGCAATAATAGATTGCCACAAGCGGATGATCCGAACCCAGCTTTGCACGGCCAATCTTCAACGCCTTCTCATAATATTCGATGGCACGGTCGTACTCGCCCTTGCTGGCATATGCCGACCCCAGGTTGTTATACCCGATAGCAACACTGGGATGATCAGGACCCAGTCTGGAGAGACCGATCTTCAACGCTTTTTCATAATATCCAAGGGCACGGTCATGCTCGCCCTTCCTTTTATATGCTTCTCCCAGGTTGTTATACAAGGTAGCCACATTGGGATGATCCGGACCCAATTTTTCCAGACCGATCTTCAACGCTTTTTCATAATACTCAATGGCACGGCCATACTCGCCCTTGTTGTCATACGCCACTCCCAGGTTGCTATACAAGGTAGCCACATTGGGATGATCCGGACCCAGTTTGGCAAGACCGATCTTCAGCGCTTTTTCATAATACTCAATAGCCCGGTCATACTCGCCCTTGTCGTCATACGCCACTCCCAGGTTGCTATACAAGGTAGCCACAGTGGGATGATCCGGACCCAGCGTGGCAAGACCAATCTTCAGCGCTTTTTCATAATACTCAATGGCCCGATCGTACTCGCCCTTATTGTAATATGCCATCCCCAGGTTATTATATGGCGATGCAAATTCAGGATCTAACTCAATAGCCATCTCTAAATATGTTATAACCTTATCGGGCTCAACAAACATTCCGCTTACCCAAAACGTCAGGGCTTTTTCGTTTAACTCAACCGCGTTAAAACTCTGCGCTGTCTTCTTAAATTCTTTTTTAAGACTCTCTCTTTCGGACTTTGTTGACGATAATTTGTATTTCTGGTTTTTCTTCTCGAGTTCGGCATTTTTGGCCAGCAATTCGTTTAAGCGCTTTTGACTCTCCTGATATTTATTAATTAGTTCTTTATCCTTGAGCCGGTTTTCAATCAGATCTTCCAGTATGCTCGTATCAACCTTAACTCTGGCTACAATGATTATTCCAAACGAATCTTTTGTTGAATAGTTTTCTTGAGAGATAATTTCCACTTTTAAAACACCCGCGGCCAATGCAAGAATTTTATCTTTTTCAACCATGTTGTCTTTAATAATTGTAAGACTTTCCAGGTATGTTCCGGCCTTTTCAAGCACCTCCCTTTTCGCCTTTGCAATAGCAGCAACACGCGCATCATCCGGCGCCTGGCTTCCGCCAAACGGCTGCTTTACAGTATGGGTGTAGGTTTTAATTTCTGCAAAGGAATTAATAGAAGGATGGATCAATGAAAAGGCAAGAAATGCGATAACCAAAATATAATAAGGTCTTCTCATTGCAAAATCCTCGCTTTTAAATATTTGGTAGTTCGGATGGTACGTTTGAGGAACTTTAGAACAACAATAAACTTAAGTCAAACCAATGACCATACCCGCCCTGCCCTGGGTAAAACTACTCAAGAATGAAAAGAAGAATAGTCGATAAATTTGACAAATCTTTTTGGAACAATATCCACGCATTCAAACGCTTCGGTTATTTTAGTCGCCATTGGATCAGCGTCATTGTAATTTTGCTTTAGCTTTTCTAAATAATCCCTTGCTAAAGGAACAACACTTGGATGTGACAATTAATGGGACGAAAAGTTAATCTAAGGAATTTTAACAATAACCTATGGTTTTGCTGATGCTTTTTAATTGCATAACCGTAACTTTCTGTTCAAATGCGCCCGCTGGTTCAGTGAGGCTGAATTCGGCGAACGAGCCAAATCCTTGAGATTACATAAGATATGCGATCGTAATAGAATGCTTGTGAAAAATGCGGGTTAAACTTACTCAGCTGGTTGCAATGTCAGGTTCCATATATTCGGATCGCCGGTGCTGGTGGTGATAACCGGACGTTTTGCGACACCAAGAACTTTCTGTGTTTCATCAGGCATAGCTGTATTCATGTACGCACGAAGCTCGCCAAGGGTTACAATTCCGTCTTTAGCTCCTGCACTCTGAAAACCGTCCGCTCTGCCATTTAACCCTTTAATCAGTGAATGGGTGAATGCTCCATTTCTCCATGATGAATGTTCTATTGCTTGACGATCGGTATCAGCGCCTACCATAAATATCCAACCCTTAGGAACATTTTGATTCTTAATATTCGGTACAATGGATAAACCACGACTTCCATCACCACGGGTTATGAGCTTCCCAGCATGGCAGGTGTCGGCGAAAAGAATAACGTTACGTGCCTTCTTCTCTTCAAGTGAACGCCTGACATTATCCATTCGATAGCCAGTCGACGGAATGGAAATGTCTGTGTCGTAGCATGCGAAGTATACTTTTTCTGGATCTTCGGGGTCGGGGTAACCGTGACCTGCCCAGAAAAGGATAATTTGGTCGCTTGGGCCAGATTTTGACAACCATGATTCAAGTGCTATCATTATGTTTCTTTGGGTTGCTTTTTCATTTGTAAGAAGTTTGATATGGCTTTCAGACCAACCAATATTGCGGAGCGAACGCGTGAATGCTTTTGCATCATCGTCGGCAAATATGAGATTTGATAGACCATCTTGACTGGAATGCTTGTATTGCGATATGCCTATAACCACTGCCCAACTTGCTGAACTTGTATTACCAATGTCGTTAGAAACTGTGTTTGCATCTTCTGGTTCTAAACTACTTTTTGATGATTTACTTTGCACTATTTTATGTTTGCTTTTTTTATTTATTTCTACTGTCACGGAACCAGCATTATCATTAATCCCCCAATCAGCTTCATTCATTCTTAACAAAAGTTCACCTTCATCTGTTACCTTTAATACTTCTTGCGCACCGATTAAAAATGGTTGCCCTGCACCAATTTTACCAATAAGTGCAGAAAGAGGCCATTGACTATACATATGGCTTGCTCCTCCATATCTACCTTCCGCAGAAGAAACCCATACACTTCCACATAGTAACGCATTATTGCAGGCATTCCATTCACCAGCAGCATCAATATAAACGGTGTCATCTACCTTTAAAAATACACGTGTTGACTGCCAGGCCTGATTGGCGTGAATTTTTTTCTTCACACTTTCGCCAACGAAAGGTGCTTCGCTGTACTCACGATCAGGTGTTGGAATACTTCCAGCGCAACCGCATAAGCCCAAAAAAAATATCGTAGTAGCAAAATAATTTGCCCTAAATGTGCTCAAACGTAAAGTGTGCATTTTCATTTCTTTTTTCTCCCGCTGAAAATTGTTTTATAGCTTGCAGTATCGAACACTTACCAATATGTTTTATCCTACTTTGAGCATATTTACTGGAAAGTTTTCTCGCTAATTAATGAAAATCGATCTGTATAGGATGTGCAGTAACCGTGAACATTAAAGAGTGAATTTTCATTTCCGGTTTATTTACTCATATCATATAATCAAAAATTATCAACAATATTATTGTGTTTCACATTTCGCAAAAAAAACGTCATGAAAAATGGCCAGTATACTTTTGATGTCTATATTTGAATTTATGTTAGCTGTCTTCCACATTGGTTTCGGGGTATTTGGGCTTTGTAATCTAACTCATCTCTCCAATGCCCCACAAGGCGTCCCGCAATCCGGAAGATCTTTCAATTTTTCTTGAAACAGCGGTGTTGATGATTTCTTTGCTTCCAAATATCCGGAGGCTTTTTTTTGCTCTTGTAATCGCTGTATATATAAGCTCCCTTGTTAAAACTGGAGAATCCCTGTCAGGCAGAATAAGTAAAACATCATCAAACTCGGATCCCTGTGCTTTATGAACAGTCATTGTGTATACTGTATCATGCTCGGGAAGTCTGTGCGGTGAGAATTTTCTGGGTTCTTCATCGGCACCTGGAAAAAAGACACATAATTCATCGGAATCCGCTTCAGGATCAGGCATGGTAATTCCAATATCACCATTAAACAGTCCTGTATTATAATCGTTACGCCTTATCATAACCGGTCTTCCGATATACCAGGGAGTATTGATTGAAGAATCAAGTCGAACAAGACCTTCTTTTAAGAGTATATTTTTGATATGCATATTTATGGAATCAACGCCGTAGGGACCGTTTCGCAGGGCGCACAGGATAATGAACTGATTGAATTTTTCAAGTGCTTTTCCCGGATCATCTGGTTTTAAGAAATCAGTATATTTTGATAAAACCGCTTCTTTGAGTACATTTGAAAGATTTTTAGATTTTCTAATCCACTCCTGTTTTGATTTTTTCTTTTTCTCAAATTCTTCCATCCGTTTAAACATCATATCAGGACTATTCATATTTACTGCACGGCTGAGATCACCAATCATGCTTCCATCGGGAAATCGATAACTTTTTTCCAAATGAATAATACAATCCTGCAGAACATTATTATCATCATGATTAACGTTATCAGGTTTGATTTTCTCCTGTGTTGATTCATTGATTAAATCGCAAAAATCATGAGTGAATTGATTACTTCTCAAACAAATATCGCCGAGGACAGATCCCGCTTCAACCGAAGCAAGCTGGTTGCTGTCTCCGATGAGTATGAGCACAGCCTCATCAGGAACAGCCTGTACCAGTTTAGACATCAGCGCAAGATCAACCATTGATATTTCATCGATGATTACTACATCAGCCGGCAATTTGTTTTCACGGTTGTATTGAAAATATGGCTGGTTTAAATATGGCTTCAGCATTCTGTGTATTGTATAAGCTTCCGATGGGTGCAGATCTTTAATTCTTTGACTGCAATTCAGCTGATCCCCGGCACTATGGATCGAATCACCAAGTTTCGCGGCGCCTTTACCGGTGGGTGCGGAAAGCAGTATTCTGAGATTATCGCCATTGGGCTGTTCACAAAAAAGTGATATAATTTTCGCGACTGTGAATGTTTTCCCTGTTCCAGGTCCTCCGGTGATAATACAGAGCTTGTTTAATACAGCCGAGGCTGCCGCAATTTTTTGCCAGTCTGTTGTTTTTGAATGTTCTCCAGGGAACAATCTTTGAATTCCGTCTTTTAACATTGTGTGATCGACTTTTAAATTTTTCCCGCGCGCTTTTCTCTTCAGGTAATCCGCAAGTCTTTTTTCATACTCCCAGTAGCGGAAAAGATAGAGTCTGTTATTTTCATCGAGAATCAGGGGCTTTTTTTCACCGGGGAGACCAACGACATGACTTGAAGTGAGTTTTTTCTTCCACGTGTTAAGTTCCGGGAATATCACCGGCGGATCAGTTTCATTGTTCTGCATTACATGTTTTCCGGAGTATATTTCAAGGTCAAGACATATATCTCCATTCCTGCACACCCGGCTGAGCAATGCGGCACCCATCATCAAATGAATATCATTATCTTCTGACAACCTGGCTGCAAATTCAGCAAACTGAATATCCAATCCTGAAAAATAGCCGCTTCGATATAATGCGGTGATTGTATTATTTTTAATTTTGTACATATTGATGGTCTCGTAAAAAGTCCGAATTAGACGGTTTCGTAAAGAGTTCAAATTCAAGGCGTGCAATTTTTGTAATGATGAAGCGTACTTATCGTACGTTGAATGATTGCAAAATGCAGCACAACGCAGAAGTTGGACTTTTTACGAAACCGTCACATATTAATAATTCGGAATAAGCGCAGTACCCATTTTATTGATTATCTCCGGATCCGGCAGGTCGCTAAATATTCCGTATTGATTGTCTTCACCGGAATGGACTCCCCTGATAAATATATAGAATATACCTCCAAAATTATTTTGATAGCTGTATCCGCTGACTTTCATTTTTAGATACTGATGCAGGGCCAGCGTGTATAAGTGATACTGAAGTATATAAAAATGTTTACTCATCACCTTTGAGAGTGCATTATTATTATAATTTTCGGATTCGGAACCCAAATGATTCGATTTCCAGTCAATAATATAATATCGGTCATTTCGCCTGATGATTAAATCAATGTATCCCTTTAGAAACCCATTGGCCGGCGAAAATATGAGTTTATCACGTTCAGCTGTAGATTCTTTAAAAGGATTCATATTGCCGAGGTCTGAAAAAACTTCTTTCATTTTTTCCGGTGTCAAACGGTTAACCGGAAAATAAAATTCCATTTCATTAATCCGGTCTTCCTTGGGTATATTCGAAAGTACCAGATCATTGTCTCCCTTTACCAGATTTGCGTTAAGGACATTGTCGATTAATCGGATAACTGTTTTTTTCCATGAAAGATCGTATCCATAAACTTTTAATTTCTCGATGACCAGATCTTCATATGCTGATCTTTTACTCTTGAAATCAAGGTGCTCAAAAACATCATGAAAAAAAATCCCCGTGCGTGTACCTTTCGGAAACGAAAAAATATTTTTCCCAACCGTTTGATATTGCGTATCCGGCGGCTCTGAAGCTGATATTGAACTTGAATCCGGTACGCTATCATAATCAGGAAATTCCTTCTGATGGTGCTGCCTTGAAACAAGAGATGAATAGCTTAATATTTTAAAGGTGTTATCGATTACCCCGCTAAATTTCCTGTGAGACAAATTGTCATTTTTATCCAGATGTGATTCAAATTGGCCGTTTTCGGATTCCGGCATCATTGAAAGTTCTATGGACCTGTTCGATTGATTCACAAGCTGTTTTAAGTCTTCAAGCATATCGTTATCATCCAGCCGCTTCATATGTTTTTCCAGGGATTCAGCGACATTATACACACCATCCTTCTCCCCGGTTTGATCGATAAAATGCAGCAGATACGCCAGCGCGGATGTCTGGGCTTTATTGATACTGCCCCAGATAAGGTAACATCTTTCCTTTGCCCGCGTAACTGCCACATATAGAAGCCTCAAATTTTCCGCAAGCAATTCATTCTGAGCATGCATCAGGTGCGGACTATCCTGATCTGCATTTAGATCTAATGTGAGCTGATTATTATGATCCGGGTCATGAAAGATGAGTTCTTTGCTTGCCCTTTTAGAACCCTCCCAGCAAAACGGGCAAAAAACAATCGGATACTCAAGGCCCTTACTCTTATGAATGGTAATAATTTTGACAGCACGTTCATCACTTTCAAGCCTGAGGTTGTGTTCTTCTGCTCCATGACTATCCGGTCTTCGCTGTTGGGAAAACCATTTCATCAGGTCTTTCATGGTGGAAGTGGTTTCCAGACTCGCTTTATGCAAAATTTCAGAACAATGAAGAATATTAGTAAACCGTCTTTCACCGTCCGGCATGGACAGCAGCCGTTCCCTCACACCTTCATTATTCATAAATTTATAAAACATCCTGATAAAACCGTTATTGTTCCATTCCATGAAATATTCCATAAATCTCGAACGGATCGATTCCAGCCGGATTCGATCGTTTTCCTGGCTGCTTTCGTCATACAGGGCACTGATATGTTCTCCCTTTATCCCAATGACATCGGTTACAGCGGCTGCTCTGAACCGGTGTTCATTGAAAGGTTCACCAATACTCTGAAGTATACGTTCCATCTCTTCAGATTCGGATGAATGAAAAATATTGCCGGTGCTGTGTATCACCGCCGGAATCCGTTTTTTTTCCAGATGGATTTTCATCATTTCCGCCTGCCGGTTGGTTCGGACCAGCACAGCAATATCCCCGGGTTCAATGGATTTATTATTGATCAGGTCATGGATTTCAGATGAAGTGGATCCGCATATTTTGACGACCGCTTCTGATTTATTTAACGGTTTTTCCCCTTCAGACGGGACATACCAGAGTTTTAGCGGGGCGCCTGACAGTTGGTCGTTTTCGTAGTTCTGGTTAACATGCCCGGATTTTCCGGGTTTGAAACGGATGTCTTTAAACAGAAACGGAGCTTTAACATTTGAGAAGATAGTGTTTACCGCTGATATCAGTTCCGGGCGTGTCCGATAATTATCCGTCAACGTAAATTTTGACTCCGCGCTTTCGGCCGCGCGCATGTATGAAAATATGTCGGCCCCTCTGAAGCTGTATATGGACTGTTTGGGGTCCCCGATCATGAACAGAACCATGTCGTCATTTGAAAATATATGATTGAAAATGTCATACTGCAGCTGATCGGTGTCCTGGAATTCATCCACAAGAGCAGCTTTATATTTATTTCTGATCATCTTTGCCAGGGTATTTACTCCCTTGTTTTTTTCCTCGAAGAGAGCCGTTTTAAGTTTTGTGAGCAGATCATCATAAAACTGGATATTATTACTTTTCTTTCGTTTTCTTAATTCAGCTTCTGAGTATCTGAACAAATCAGTCTTTAAAAATAAAATGTACTGGTTCATCTCATTTTCGAGACGCGCCGCCGCTTGAAAAAGTTCATCACACAGATCGAAAAACGGGTGGGATAGAGGTTCAAATCCTTTCTTGATTGACTGATCCAATACCGAAGCCGTCAGTTTTTCAAACCCTTTAAAAAGTGGAAAACCGACGTCCTGATCAGAAACAAGCTGCTCCATACTCCGGGTGAGGGATACGATTTTCAACGCTCTTCCGGTTATTTCCGGATGCTTCTTGCTTAAATTTAATCCTCCGTATTTATTGCCGTTTAAGGCAGAGCTTTGAAGCAGATCCATGATCGTATCGCGGTTTTTACGCCATGATTGTTTCAGCTCCTGAAGCAGTTTATTATACTGCTTGAGAGCGGTGAACTCAGGTTTGCCCATTTCAGGAATGATCCTGATGCCGGGATGACGTGTCTTTCCTATCAAATTCATGAAATCCTGAGGTTTTCTTATTTTTCCCTTTTCAACCGCGTAACTGATAAATTCAAGGGGCATGCCGGTGAATTGAATTCTCCAAAAATCTTCAGTAATCTCCCGGATCAGTTCCGTCTCATCGGAAATCAGTTCAGCATCGTAAAAACTCTGTGTTTCAAATGTATATTCATGGAGAATTCTGTTGCAGAATCCGTGAATGGTAAAAATAGCCGCCTGATCGAAATCGATCAATGCGTTTTCCACTTTCCCGCGGGCCCGCTCATCCTTCCCGTATTTTTGGATGATGGATTGTACCAGCGGATCTTGACTCTGTCCGTGTTCAAATCCTTCTTTTGATAGAACCAGAACATTTCTGATTCTATCTTTTAATTCTTCGGTTGCCGCCTTTGTAAAGGTAACGACCAGGATCCGGTCCGCGGTCAGATCCTTTTCAAGAATCAGCCTGAGGAAAAGGCCAGTGATGGCGTATGTCTTTCCCGTACCGGCATCCGCTTCGATCAGGTTGGAACCGCTGAGAGGTGTATTGATTAAATCGAATTTGTCCATAACAAGTCCGGAATATTTTATTTCATCAAATAAAACCTGGTTCTTTGGGCCAGGTCAGAGATAAATGGCTCTGCCATAAGAAATAAATCAAAGTGACTAAAGTGAGCTAAAGTGCACTAAAGTGCCTAAAGTTCCGGAGTCGCTATAAGCTCCATCTTTTAAATAAAAACAGACAGAATTCATTAACTTTAGGCATTTTAGTCACTTTAGCGCACTTTAGGCACTTGTTAAATCCCCTTAGTGGGGTGATCCACCGCCGCTAAAGCTATGGCGGACAAGTCAAAGCCGGGCCCTTGGACCCGGATTTTTACTCTTTGCCCGAAGGGCTCACTTATTCCTTTGCGTCCTTTTCGGTGAACTCTTGTTTTTTTATCTTCTTTGTACTTTCACGGTTTTCTGTATATCACAATGTTTTTTATATCCACAACCACATCAAACGAGACTCTTAAGCTGTCCACATAGTCACTTTCCGCTGCTGGAATACCATTAATCTTTTCAATCGTTATATTTCGAACCGGTTTGAATGGTCTCGTTATTAAATGCCTCAGAGAGCAATAATACAATTGTATGGAAACATGGTCAAACGGCACCCTGATTGTTAGATCCTTACCGTTTCGCCTGGATATTAAAACCGGTTTCTTACCGTGAAAGACCATGTGGCAGCTTGAAACGCGTCTTGGAAAACTCTTTTTAAGGTCATCCAGAGGAACCCCGCATAATGATATTGGATCCGATGCATTGAGCCAGTATATGAGATCTTCGGATAATTTTTGCTGTAAAATCCGAAAAGCCGCCTGGGACATAAATTGCGGACCGGGTATACCTTTAAAAAAGTATCCCGCAAGGATTTCACCTGAAAATTCCATCAGCCTTAGCGCTTTAAATATGTCCCTCCATTGAAAACCGGG
>JAUVGT010000153.1 GCA_030593645.1 Deltaproteobacteria bacterium | reverse complement strand
TAAAATTTCTTTAAAAGAACTCTCTGAGAAACTGTGTATGACACCTTCTGGGATTGGATACGCGGTTCAGCGGGGTAGAGAAATTGCAAGGAAGAAAAAATATCGACTAATCGATTAATTTATTTAGTTATTTAAGGACGTCCCCCTCATGCCCCCTATAGAATGTCCCCCTCATGCCCCAGGAAATATCTGTATGGACTATATTGATGGAAATAAAATAATACGAAAAAGTAGGGGTAACTATCGAAAAAATAGTTATGATGCCCTTGGTTGGATGGCTGGGAAATGGTTTTTAACTAGTAGGGTAATATATTTCATTGGAAAACAGTCAAATTTTAAAAAGGTTAATGACAATTTTCCGATAGAACACATTAGATCAATAAATGTTAAACATAATGATTTTATCTCATCTAAATTAACTTTATTTTTAAAAGATAGCTCTCGAATTGAATTACATTTAAAAAATCGTAGAGATTGGATTAACGATATTGCTTATTTAATAAAAGAAGCTAAATCAGAAAGAAATGAAAGCTTTAATATTGAATTCTTGATTAATTCACAAGCATATGAAAAGCAAGAAGGATTTTTAAATAGGTATGGAAGGCTTTTAATGTATTCAATTTTTATTGGGATTTTTACATTTTTATTACTCTCATTAATGTGACGAAAGGAAAGAGGCCCGGGGAAAGGAAAACAGGGACAGGTCAATAACGCACTATCGATAACGTTTTGTCAACCTATAGATAGCCTTTCGCATTCAATAACTCAGCTGTGAGTATTGCGCCGCCTGCCGCGCCGCGCACGGTATTATGATGCAAGCCGATAAAGCGAATGTCGAAAACATTACATTTACGCAGTCTTCCTACGACGACAGCCATCGCTTTGTCCATGTCGCGATCTTTCCGGGGTTGGGGTCGATCCGCTTCTTCGCGATAGATGATGGGATCCATAGGAGCAGACGGCAAGCCAAGTTCCTGGGGTGCTGCATGGAACCCGCGCCATATACTCAGTATCTCGTCAAGGTCCGGTTTGGAATCGCCGAACTCCAGGCTGACACAGGCTGTATGGCCATGGGTAACCGGTACCCGGTTGCAATGCGCTGATACTTTCATGGAAGTATCGCTAACAAAAGCCCCGTCCTCAATCCGGCCAAGGACCTTAAGCGGCTCTAACTCAGACTTTTCTTCCTCCCCACTAATAAATGGCACAATATTATCGATCATGTCCAGTGATGATGGGCCGGGATAACCGGCGCCTGATACCGCCTGCAATGTGCTGAGAATCATTCGGCGCACCTCATACCCGGCCTGTATCAATGCGTATATAGGAGTCATATAACTCTGAATGCTGCAATTGGATTTTACCGCAATGAGTCCCCTGTCCCATCCTCTCTTTTTTCGCTGTATCGGAATAATGTCCAGGTGATGCGGATTAACCTCCGGGATCACCATCGGCACATCATCGGTCAGGCGATGGGCCGAGTTATTTGATACAACCGCGAAACCATTTGACGCGTATTCAAGTTCCAGTGCCGCGATCGCGGCCTTATCCATCTCGACCGCTGAGAATACAAGGCTGCATTTCTCCTGGGCTTGTGATATTTGATTGGCGTCACCGACAATCAGGTTCCTGATACTATCCGGAATCGGTGTTGACATATGCCACCGACCGGCCACAGCTTCTTCGTACCGCTTGTTTGCGGAATTTGGTGACGCGGCGACATAATTGATTTCAAACCAGGGGTGATTGTTCAGCAAGCAGATATAGTTTTGACCAACCATTCCGGTGGCACCAAGAACTCCAACTTTGATTCTGTTCATCCTTTTTCTTTTACTCCTTTTTAGAAATCACTTTTAATCAACCATCCGGCAGCTTTTGACAACAGCGTTCAAGACCAGGACACATACCATTTTAAATCGTTACGATCTGTACCGTCAAACTTGACTGAAACATTTTTTGCACCGGTCAATTCTAAAAGCTCATGTATATATCCGCAGGTTATTTCGGTCTGATAGTCTTCAATATCCAAAAGTTCAGTGACCTGCATGGTCAAACTGTTACTCTGTACATCTATAACCCGGGCCTTTCCTTTTTTATAAAAAGTATTCCATATGGATGCCACCCGCTTGATGATAAAAGAAATTGTGGGAATTTTGATAAATATTCTGTAGATACCTGTCATGGTACTTTCTGCAAGTGCCCGGCCAAGCAAAATCATTCGATCCGGGTCGTCTGGAAAAAGATGTTTGGCACCCTCAGCCATAATTTCTTTTTCATCGTCTGATGGTATCCAACTGGTAGCAATAACGCTGTTATAAGTATCAGCTCCTTTGGGTGATAGTTTACTCAGAACCGTTTGCTCGCTGGTTTCATCATTTTTTTGAAGTAATTTTTTAAGAGCCAGAAGATTTGTCGCTTTGATTATGGGCATTTTTTACCTCTTAAATAAAATATCCGGTATGGTTTTGAAAACACTTCAAACAAAATACGCCATAGGAATAAACAAACATCCGAAGAATTCCTATAAGCGGTTTCAAAACAGGGCTTATAAGGCCGGCTATTGGGCGAGCTTTTTTTCCAACCGTTTTACTGCTGTTGTAATATATTCCTCTTTCTGCGCAAAACAGACCCTGAACCATCCGGGTGTATTGGATTTGAAAAACTGACCCGGGATTATGGAAACATGGCATTCATTGAATATTTTATCAAACAATTTCAGCTCAGCTTCGAATGTCTGGTCTTCCATATAGTTTGAAAAATCAGCCCATACAAAAATACCGGCATTGGCTTCAATTATTTTGATATCCAGCCGGCTTTCAAACAGGTCCGTTATCATGGTATATGACTCAAAAAGCCTGGTTTTATTTTTCCGGGTAAACTCCCGGCACCATGTTCTGTTGGAAATCAGGTTTTCCAGAAATCGCTGACTGTGATTGGATACCGGATGAAAATAGGCGATTTCCTGGACAGCCGACACCAGTTCCTTATTTTCGCTGTAAAATACCCCGGTCTTAAAACCGGATAGAACAAAATCCTTGGCAAACCCGTATACAAAATGAATATGCTGCCTGTAATCCTTTCCTATTTCCAGCATGCTTTTAAATTGTCCCTGATACACGGACCTGGCATAGATCTCATCAGAGATGATATCCAGATTATATTCTTTTGCCGTCTGAATAATTTGTTCCAGTTTCCGATCCGAATAGGTGATACCCAGGGGATTTTGCGGTGAGCACATGAGAATGGCCCTTACAATAATCCCATCTTTTTTTGCTTTTTCAATGACCTTTTTAAGTCCGTCGATTTCCAGTTCATAATTATTATGCGGGCTCAAGGGATATTGTAATACTTTGACATTAAACCGTGTTGAAAAATCATGGATAAATCCGGTATAAAAAGGAGTGGGCACCACCAGCCCCTGGCCGTCTTCAAACAGGGACATGGATATGGATTCCAGAATGGCTGATGCTCCACTGGCCACAACAATATTATCAGGGTTTACATCACTGATTTTTAAAATTTCCTCCATAAATCCGGCAATGGCCACGCGAAAAGATGGAATACCGTGCAATTGGCCGTAATGGATGTGCTGCGCGGAAAAACTCAATGGCTGATTCACCATTTCAAGCATTTCATCATCCATTAAATGGTTTTCCGCGGTACCGAAATTGATTTTTCCATCAGGGTTTGTGTCGGGACAGAATTTATTGTCAGCACATTTAAAATGAGCAATGACCAGCGGGGACGGTTCCCCGATCATTTTTTTTCCTCTATCTGATATCATTAAATAACCTTAACTATTCAATTTGAATTATTTATTAATCATCCCGGGGCTGACCCCTAATCCCATAGAAGAATCAATCACAGCACCATGCATCACAGTGGACTGTTCCTGGGAAAGAAATTCGCAGATCCGTGCAATTTCATCCGGATGAATCAGTCTTTTTTTGGGAAGGATTTCAAGAAATTCTTTTCTTTCATCATCCGTCAGCTTGTTTAATGTGCTGGACTGGAACATATCCGTATCTGTTGCGCCCGGGCAAATGGCAAAAATATCAATTTTTGTATGGGCATGCTCGGCTGCGAGCTGTTTTGTCATAAATGCTACCGCTGCCTTACTCATGCCATCCGCCAGTGAAAATCCCGGGAAATGAAAAATGCCGCCGCCGACTGAGCTGATATTGATGATTTTCCCGCCGTTTTCGATCATCCTGGGAATGATCCCTTCGGTGAGCCACAAGACCCCAAGGCAATTGATTTCAAACATCTTACGGTCCTGCTCGTATTTGTTATCCGAAAGCCTTTTGACCGTGGCTGAACCCACAGCCGCATTATTGATCAGTACATCAATCCTGTCAGGGAGCTGTGTCAGAAGCGTTTCCTGGGATTCAAGATTTCCCTGTGTAAAATGAAACATCCGGACATCATCGGATTCCAATTGATCAATAATTTTCCGGGCAGATTCCTTCCCAGAATTATAAGTGAATAATACCCTGAAACCTTTTTTCACAAACAATTTTACAGTGGATGTTCCTATTCCGCTGGAACCACCGGTAACCAATACTGTTTTTTTCATATGCCCCCGTCCTGTTTAATAAGTTTTAACTCACTGCTTTGATTCTGTATGATATCAAATTTAAGGTCAGTGTTTCAATCAGTTTTATATTTATTATAGTAAATTAAACCTGGTCTTATGGGCCGGGTCAGAGATAAAAGGTTTTATCCTATGTATTATTAAAAGGACACTATCATTCCGGCGGAGGCCGGAATCCAGTAGGACTGGGCGAATAAAATACTGGAAGTATATTTGACGGTCTATTAAAAAGTCCAACTTCTGCGTTGTGCCGCATTTCGCAATCATTCAACGCCCCGGTTAAATAAAAAGCACAGATTTAACAGGGAAGGTCCGATAAGTACGCTTCATGATTGCAAAATTTGCACGCCTTGAATTTGAACTTTTTACGAAACCGTCTAATTCGGACTTTTTACGAGACCATCATATTTGAGTATCTAATAAAAATTGAAAATGCAGCCAGCATAGATAAAATGATCGTAAACTTACTTTTCATTGGTTCATCGCCTGATAGAAAATTCTTATTCATTTGATTTCTGTTATCAAATTGTGCCGCGGGCATCAGATTTTTTGAACCTTTTTCACGTTTACATGCACTTACCATTAAGCAAATCGTGAATGACGGTAAAGCGCACTTGATTAACAAAAATGTGAATCGATTTTTAAGGCCCATTAAACATAAATTGAACCAATAAAGAGGGCCAAACCATGAAACTGAAATCGGAAAGGATCGACCCCATGAAAGCGTTAAATAGATTGAATATTTTTATACTGGCAGGCTTTTTTCTGATGCTGGTGAGTTTTCAAAATGCAAATGCAGCATCCCAGACGACAAAGAAAGCCGTTAAGCAGACAAAAAAAAGCACTGCTGTTTTAAAGAAACCGGTTAAGAAAATTCATAAGAAGAAATTTAAAAAGAAAGTCGTAAAAAAGCCCACACCCAAGGGCCCTGGAGATCCCGATCTTGAGGCCAGAATAATCAGTTTAACACATCGGGATGATATAACGATAGTTAACGGACGTGTTAAAAATGTCGGAGGAGGGGATTTTATATCCGGAGTTGGACAGGCTGCTGCATGGGTCAAGGTTGTTCTGCCGCACTTGAGCGGTCCGGATGCTGAACCCATTGTCTACAGTGTGCCCATTACCAGGCTGAACAGTGGCAGTACTATGGTCATTCGAGGTACGATTCGAGTCAAAGATTATTATCCTGATTTTCTCTACTGGGGACCGCCGCACTGGGATCTGGGCGGGTGCGAAGCCCGTATGAATCATAGAATCGTACTTTGTGTCAGTTATGATCCTGATATTCATATGGACGGCAACGAACAGAACGATGACGGGAATCATGATAATGACAGTCACAGGTGGAACAATCAAAACCAATTCCGCTACACAGCAGAGTGTGAATAGTAGGTACGGGACGTTTTGGAGGAATGGTAATGGTATGGCGACGGACTGAATGACGTCACCATACCGTTTTCCAGTACTATATAGTTTCGAAAATTCCAGGGGAACCTTTAAGGTTCATCAAATAAATCATTACTCATATTACATTTTATTTCAATTTTAATATTATTTACTTTTTTATTGTCATATTTTAAATCTGGTGCAACTCCTGTCCACTCAATTACCAGTACATTATCATCTTTTAATTTGATTTTAATATGATTATGATCGATATCAGAACGATTAAATGCTGAAAGGGAAACCGTGGGGAACGAATCGATTTTTCGTTCGGATTCATCTTTTGGATTTTTAGATATATGGTGATTCCCGGCAAAAGATGAAGACCCAATCCCTTTAATACCCAATCCATTCAATTCAATATCCAATTTCCCGTAATAATCAAGGCGGTTGTCATCCGCGGGCTCCGCTTTAATTTCCGCATGTAAATCATTATCCATTATTGCATATTGGGCTTGATATATATTGTATAAAAGTGTTTCATATTGATGATGTATGATAACTTCACCCTTTTTTATTTTTTCCGGGCATAAATTTTTAAAATCATTTTCAGGGTGCTTAATAGATTGCTCGAACCATTCTGGATATCCCGGACCTTCTATTAAGCGATAATCAGAATATATCAATTTGTTATTGGTATCGAAATAATTTCTACGCTCAGAGTGAGTACCGTTCACAGCCCGTTGAACCAGAAATGAAAATCTGAGTAGGCCTTTTGATGAATAGTAATATTCCCCGTGAGCGACCGAATCATCAGATCCTCCATCCAGTTCATACTTTCGAACTACTCCATTATTATCTTTGTATATTGTAGCAAAAATACCGTTTGATCCCCCATCAAATTCACATTCTCGATCCTGTGAGTTATATTTCCATACTTTTTCATTAATTTTTTCATAGATTTTTCTTACTTCTTTAATCTTAGGATGGGATGACCAGTTGCTACCGCCGTGGCAATTGTCAAAATCAACTGATGGATCTTTGATCTTTTCAGGTAAAGCATCCTTCCAGGTGAGTCCTCTAAGTCTGGCATCAGTATAAAGATGATTACCTTTTTGATCAAAGTATAATTCTTTTTCTATTGCTACTTCTCCAAGTGACTCCAGTGTCAGCCAGGAAAACCTCAGTATACCTGTCGCTGAGTAACAGTATTCGCCATGGGCTGCAGTATCATCTGATTTTACAAACAGTTCATACATTCGAATTTTACCCTTATTGTCTCTATATATTCTAACTGTAATATCAAGATTTTCGTTATTCCCAATACAACTCCGCTCCTGGGTTTTATATTTCCCCCTTTCATCCCAAACTTTATCGTAGAGTTCTGCTGATTCCTTAATCTTTGGGTGAGATTTCCAGTTGCTCTCATTAATCTCCTGAGCATACAAAGATGTCAGAACAACAAATAAAATAAAAATTGAATAGATACTTTGTTTCATTAAAATATTTTCTCCTTAAGGATAGTGCTGTAAGTTGATTGGTTGAAGGGGTCTCACTTCCATGTTCCCTGCTGTAAAAAGAATGGGACATTATTCCTCGTATCCCTCACATAAACCGTTGAAATCTTCCAATGGATTTTCACCGTCAAAGGCAAAGCCACACGCACAGCCGGGGCCGACAAGTCTCGTTTCCGAAAAGAGAAAATGGCCGTGTTTATCAAAAAATGTTCTTGTTTTTTCATCTGTTCCGTTGTAGTAACCCAATCTAATGAATGAAAATCGGAGTATACCTTTTTTTGAATAGTAATAGTTGGCTTCACCTGAAGAGTCACCTGTTCCTCCATCCAATCCATATTTTCGAACAATTCCATTTTTGTCTATGTATATCAGTCCAAAAACTTCACGAGATCCATCTCCTGTCGCACAAACTTTACTATGCTTTTTATATACACCGGTATTAATAGTGGTATCAATTTTATCGCATATTTGTTTTATCTCCTGAATCTTGGCTTTTAATTTCAGCCGATTATCATAGGACAGACAGGCATATTCATCCAGCGGGTTTATAATATTTTCCGGCAGCCCACCCTTCCAAACAACACCTTTGGGTTTAAGATAGGTGTAAAGGTGTTTACCGTTTTCATCAAAATATACTCGTTTTTCTTTTTCAGTCCCATATATGGCTCCAAGCTGAAAGAATGAAAACCTGAGGTTACCTTTTGAAGAATAGTAGTATTTACCTTCAATAAAAGAAGGACCGGATCCGCTCATGATTTCATAATACCGAATTGTCCCGTTTTGATTTTTATATATGTCGCCTGAAATCCCAGGGGATTGGTCACCCCAGCTGCAGCTTAACGACTGTTTTTCATATTTATCTTTATCCAGATCATCCTGTATCTCCTTGTAGATACTTCTAATTTTTTTAATTTTAGGGTTGGATTTCCAGTTGGTTTCATCGATTTCCTGTCCGTATAGTGGTATAAAAACAAAAAGTAAAAGAATAATTGAATAGATAATCTGTTTTATTACCATTTTTTCACTCCATAAAACTGATATTTTCAAGGCAAAGGGGTGGCATTGCAACTGTTTCAGTTCATTTCTATTTAAAGAAATCATCACTCATCGTGCATTTTATTTCAATTTTAATTTCTTCTATTTTTCCATCCTTATTTTTATAATTTGGTATGACTCCGGTCCAATCAACTGATAGCATAGTGTATCTTCTTAATTTTATTACAATTTCATTATGATCGATATTATAATTAAATGGGAATTCAGTCAATGTTGGATAATTGTCCAATTCTTCCTCGAAGAAAGCAGTCATATTTTTTGCAATTCGGTGATATCCGACAAAAGACACAGGTTTGGTACGATGGATACCCAAGCCGTATAATTTAATAGTCAAATCGGGGAATAGATTATGACCGCTCCTATGTTTTGCCAAAATTTCAGCATGCAGATTACCATCCATAATTCCATATCGGGCTTTATATATATCATAGGAAATTGCTCCACCCTTATGATGTATGATCACTTTATCCGAGTTCGGATCTTCAGGACATCGATTTTTAAAATCCTCTTCAGGCTGCTGGATGGAGTTGGGGAAGCCATAATCATTGTTTTCTGATTCGTCAAAATCATGATCACTGGAGTATAATAGTTTACCGTTGGTATCAAAGTAGTTTTGGTTCTTGGGTTCAAAGTGGTTTTGATACTTACTTTCAAGTTGCTTCATTCTTTCAAAAGTACCCATTTCACACACAGACTCTATAGATGAGAACATAAGTTTCCCGTTGGATGAATAGTAGTATTCTGCTTCTAACTCACAGGATTCTGCATATTCACTTAATTCATAATACCGAACTGTTCCGTTATTACTTTTATATATTGTAGAAGTAAAAATGGGGACAGGCGAAAATCGTACTATAAAATATGATCTTTATCACATCCCTTTTAATAATGGGAAAGGAGGAATACCAGAACCTCTGAAAGGAGCATATAATAACGATAAAAGTAACTACTGGCCCCGATATTCACCAAATGGCAAATGGATTGTATTTACTCAAAGTGAAAATGCTATTATGAATCAACCTGATAGTAAGCTTTATATTGTTCCTGCAAAAGGTGGTAAAGCAAGGCAGATGAGTTGCAATCGAAAAATTCATAATTCATGGCATAGCTGGTCTCCAAACAGCAAATGGCTTGTTTTTTCTTCAAAAGTAAACACACCATTCACAGAAATCTTTCTTGCCCATGTGGATGAAGATGGGAATGACAGTCAACCCGTGTTACTAACCCGGTTCAATTCAAAAAAACTAGCGTCAGTAATGCCGGAGTTTGCCAACATCAAACCGGGTGAATTTGAAAAAATTATTATTAAATAAGGATCTTCTCCAACTAATTTGGAGAAGATCCATAATTAATATGCTACTTGGGCATATTTGAAAAACGAGCCAGTAAAACAGATTTGGATTCATCGGTTGGATCAAGGGTATAACTCAAACCAATGTAAAATTTATGAGCTTTTTTAGCCGTATTGAATTTCCCGGCACCGATAAAGAAACGAAACCCTTCATCACTCAGAACTATGGGTTCAATAAGGCTGTCTCCTTTCATTTTCGCCTTGGCTGTCACTTTCATAGTCAGTATGGAATCATCAAGAAGACGATCTTTGCAGAAGACGATAAACAGATATTCTTCATCAGGTCCTTTTTTACCTTTTTTTGATTTGGATGACATTGGTACCGCTTTTTCTAAAGCAAAGGTATATAACCTGGTATATGAATGTAAACTTCCCTTAGGTGTCGCATCAAAATCAGACTTTCGGACGATATAAGCCTCTATTCTGGGAGAATGCGTTGATATGGGGGCCGTTGAGGATTTTGTGATAACGATACCTTTTTTTAAAGAAGTATACTCTACAGAAAAATAAAAACCGGCTCTTCGGTCAAATTCATCCTGTAACAAAAGAAGCCCATCCATGCGTGTTTGAACCTTTTTTTTAGAAACCTGCACGGCTTCATGACCGGTGATACGGTATTTAACAGGTAAAAATCCTTTATAATTGAAGTCCTTTGAAATACTATGCTTGCCTTTTTTGGTAAACCAGACATTTCTAACTTTATTCGCTTTTTTCTTCTCACCGTTTACTTTATTCAGAATGGCAGCCAAAACCAATTGAACATCTGCCGGCATTTGACCATCTGAAATTTTATCCATTTTTACGACTTCAACTTCTCTTGGTTTCTCTTCCGTGGCCTCTTTCGT
>JAUVGT010000401.1 GCA_030593645.1 Deltaproteobacteria bacterium | reverse complement strand
GGTTTTTTTGTTTTAGCAACAAACTGGGGATGTGCACTTGTGTTGAGACGTATTTGCGTGATTGATGGACAGGGAGGGGGTATTGGTGCGACTATCATTAAATACCTGAAAGCTGAATTTGGTAATAATATCAAGCTCATTTCTTTAGGTACAAATGCGATTGCATCAGTTCGGATGCTTAAGGCCGGTGCCAATAAAACAGCCTCCGGTGAAAATGCGATTTGCCGGACGGTTGATCAGGTGGATTGTATCATCGGAACAATTTCCATCACCTGGGCCAACTCCATGCTGGGCGAGCTCACACCGAAGATGGCAGAGGCTATTATGTCCAGTTCGGCGAAAAAAATACTTCTTCCTCTTTCTCAGGAAAATGCCGAAATAATCGGGTTGGCAAAGGAGCCGCTCCCTCATCTGATAGAAACATCGGTTAAAAAGATAAAGGAGGTGATGAAAAATGTGTGAAGCTAACGCATATTGGGTCAGGGATGACCAGGAAGATTTAATCATGGAGTCTGTGGACGTTATTGAACCGGAAGGAAATGATCACTGGCGGTTGGTGAGCATCTTCGGCAACCAGCAAAGCATTAAAGGGCGCATCAAAAACATGAACCTGGTGAATCATAAAGTTGTTTTTGAAGCCCTTTAAAATTTAATGTTGTATATCTGTAAATCATCTTTAGCGTCATTCCGGTGGAGGCCGGAATCCAGTAATTTCATACACTTCTGGACCCCGGCCACCGCCGGAGTGACGGGAAAACGGAATATTTACGGGGTCATCTGTTTTTGACCCTTAATCATGGTTAACTTTTTTATTCCTTTAATTTGTCTAAAATTTGCTCCTTCACTGACACAGCGTAATGCCTGTTCGGTATTGATTACGATTGTACCTGATATCGCATTCAATCCGTAGTCAAAAAGGATTGGGGTCAGAGGGGCTGTATCCCCCAATACGATCACATATGCCCCGGGATTACAAAGTCCCAGAAGATTTTCCATGGTATGATTTGTTAAGGCTGTTCCGGTGATTGCGACAACATCTGCCTTAGGGATTAGATTGTCTGCCTCATTTTCATTAAAATCACCTTCCCTGGGGTTTTTTTCAATGACCCATAGTTCTTTCGAGTTTTTACGAACCTTCTGTATAAATGGGAAATGACCCACCACAGCTATTCGTTTATTACGCCCCTTTTCCATAATCAGTTCCGCGGCATTTAGCTCTACGCAGGATTCGGTATTTACTGTCAGAAGGGAATTGATGGCGGCCATTCCAATTGAAGCTTCAAGCAGGCTTTGGGAATGTGCCAGTTTGACAAGATCCAGGGGGTTCTTTTCCTGAAGGAAGCCGGCTTCTTTTACCATGGGCGGCTCCTGCCGGAGGACATCCCGCGGCAATGTCGCTGCCAGTCCGCAATTCCGGGTTAGAACTCCGGTGTGAAAGAATCCCTGTCGAATATCTTTTACAGTGGTATTAAAATTCAATATTGAAATGATATCATCAATAATCATAACTGTGCTCCCGGCGCACCCTGTCTACCTGAATGGTTTTTAGTCATGTTCCGACTGTTCCCTCTTAAGAAGATCGTTTTTTACTATTTTTACTTTTTGCTGCTTTTTTTTATGCAGATCTTATCTTTTCTTACAAAAGCACACACTTTTGGAAGGTTATAATCTTTACAGTTCAGTGGATTATATAGCGGACATTCAGGTTGCTTTATGGACATGAGTCATTTTACTCCTGATGAGCCTGAAGTGATTTATACTGCGACCTTGAGGTAATAAAGTTATCGTGTTTATCGTTCAATTCCCTTTCTCGCCAAAATCCCGTCATCATAATAATGCTTAATTTTTTTCATTTCACTGATAATATCGGCAACCTCCAGCAATTCATCCGGAGCGTTTCGGCCGGTCAGAATAACTTCTATGTGATCCGGCCGTTTATCCAGGAATTCGAGTACATCTTCTATGGTTACCAGGTTATACCAGACCGCCACATTAATTTCATCAAGGACCAGGATATCATATCTGTCGGACAGCATAGCGTTGAGAGCTTTCTCAAGACCTGCCCGGGCCCGTGTGATGTGTTTTTGAGTGATATCTTTTTTGCGTATGCACTTTGGATTCCCGTACTGTTCAATTGTGATAAACGGATTTTTTTTTAACGCGGTGAGTTCACCGTAGTGCTGTCCTTTCATGAATTGGCCGATATATGTTTTCATTCCATATCCGGAGGCCCTGACTGCAAGGCCGATAGCCGCGGTCGTTTTGCCTTTACCGTCACCCGTGTATACCTGGACATATTTTTTTTCGTTCTTGTTCATCCATATCCTTAAAGACGATTGTGATACCGATACCGACCCCGAGTTCTAATTATTCAGTGCACAGGTCTTGTCCTCAATTGTAGGGGAAGGCCGCTGTGCCGGCTTTATAATGGTATCATTCTATAACTTTTCACTGTTCACTCTTAAGCGTCTTCGACTCATTAATTCACATGTTCCCAAACTTTCAAAGTATAGTACTTTGGAAGGTGAGCAGTACCTTTAACACACGGAAGTTCTGTTTCTTTATGGATATCTTCAAGGATTGTATCGGCATGGCCGCAAAATCCTCCATTCTGGATTCTCCATCCTTTTTCCGTTTTCCTGGCAAAAGCGCATGTGCAGAAATGGATGGCTTCAACACCTTTTGATTTGAGGATCTTAGCCAGATCGATTGCATTAATACCCGGACAGCGGCATGTGAAAACGCCTGTGAGAATGCATTCGCTGTATCTTTCAAAGCCTTCTTTATGTTCGGTTATGCATTGAAAGCATGCGGTCATCGGGCATGTATTTTCATTTTTTTCACATCGGATAATAGCAACTTTTGTCATTTAAACTCCTTTTATTATTTTGCTTCTTTCCGACCGGACATATAATTGCTCAAAGCCTCCTGAACCGTTTCCGCTGCAAGAAATGCGCAGTGCCTATCCTCCTTTGGAAACCTTCCGATCATTTTTATTACGGTCTCTCCCGTAATTTCAGTGAGCTCATCCGGATCTTTCCCGATGGTTAGTTCGGAGGCAAAAGAGCCGCAGATGGAGCTTGATGCGCAGCCGTCAGTAAAATATGATGCATTTTTAACACGGTGATTTTCAAATTTAAGATAAATTTCCATGGTATCGCCGCATTTGCCGGTCACCCGTGCATGAGCATCATGGCCTTCCATTTTTGTATTATAACAGGGGTTACGCCAGCGGTTGAACCCTTTTTCACCGTATGCTGCTCTGGCTTCATCAAATATTTGTTCCTGCAGATTGTTCACAAAATCATCAAGTTTGTCCATTTTTAAATCTTTAAACGTTTTAGTGTTTCATATTATTGATTTTTGTTTGAATTTCGTCCATCTGTTTCTGTAAATCCGCTGCTTGCTGTTTTAACTCTGTTAAATCAGCTTTACCTGGTGACGCAGAGGGGGATGTATTGACCATTCCCTGCATGCCTCTTCCACCACCCATACCCATACCTCGGCCGGAACCGCCCATGCCTCTTCCACCTCCCATGCCTCTTCCACCTCCCATGCCCATGCCGCGGCCGGTGCCTCCCATACATCGACCGACCCCTTGCGTTTGGTAATTACCAGCTGTTCCTGATTCTTTAACACCTGATTTTTCTGCAACAGTCGCTTGAGTCGAGGGTGACAAATCTCCGTTTTGGTATCTTTCAACAGCCTCTTTAACAGCACCGGTCTGACCGGTAAAAACGTCTACTTCACCGGCGGATAAAGTTTGCATTGCTTTTGGGCCGCAATTTCCTGTTAACACGGTTTTGACGTCTTTTGAAATGATAAAACTGGCAGATTGAACACCTACTCCACCGCTTAATGCGATATTTTCATTTTCAAAAGCCTCAAAACCCATATCATCTGTTTCGATAATGATAAAATAAGCGCATCTGCCAAAGCGCGGATCAACCTGAGAATTCAGATCTTTTCCGGTTGAACTTATGGCTATCTTCATTAATTGTATCTCCTTAATTTTGATGGTTTCGTAAAAAGTCCGAATGAGACGGTTTCGTAAAAAGTTCAAATTCAAGGCGTGCAAATTTCGTAATCATGAAGCGTACTTATCGGACCCGCCCTGTTAAATCTGTCTTTTTATTTAACCGGGGCGTTGAATGATTGCGAAATGCAGCACAACGCAGAAGTTGGTCCGCCTACGGCGGATTACGAAACCGTCAATTTTGAATGTATTACTCCCTCGGTCTCCGGCATAAGGCGCTAATGCCAGAGACTGATACTGGTGGGTCTGCATATCAAGT
>JAUVGT010000114.1 GCA_030593645.1 Deltaproteobacteria bacterium | reverse complement strand
ATGATTACGAAATTTGCACGCCTTGAATTTGAACTTTTTACGAAACCGTCTAATTCGGACTTTTTACGAGACCATCATATTTACACTATTACATTGTATTTTCGCCATTTAAAACCCGAGTAACTTACCCCCCTGGTAAACAGAAAATGCCGAAATCCAGGCGATTCCAGTGCTGTAGAAGATACTGAAAAACATCCATTTAAATGAACCGGTTTCCTTTTTAATCATCGCTATTGTGGCGAGGCAGGGCAAATATAACAATACAAAAACCATCATCGAAAGCGCTGAAAGCGGAGTCATACCATGTTCTCGAAGCGCTCGCCCAAAATCCTCTGACTGGGTTCCGTCCCCGATGTTATAAATAATCCCTAAAGTGCTGATTACAATCTCTTTGGCCACAAATCCGGTCAGGATAGCCACACCACCGCGCCAGTCAATACCCAGCGGATCAAAAACAGGGGCAAGGAATTTTCCGATACGCCCCATATAGGAATTTTCAGCTTTTTCCTTTTGTTTTGCTTTTAGCAGTACCGTAATCTCGGCATTTTTTTCAACGAATCGTCCCGTTTCAACTGAGTCATTATCATTGCCGGTTTCATTTTCAATTGTATTTTTTATCCTGGCAATTTCACCATCATAATCGATCGAATATTGAATAGTGTCGGGGAAAGCCGATAAAGTCCAGACTACAATCGAACCGATCAGAATAATACCACCCATTTTTCGCAAAAATAACTTGCTGCGGTCCCACATGTGAATCACCAGGCTTTTTATCATCGGCACCCGGTAGGGAGGCAGTTCCATTACAAACGGCGCGTCAGCGCCTTTCAATAACAAAGAGCGGAATAAACGTCCGGTAACAATAGAAACAATAATACCGGTGAGATACAGAAGAAATATAACAGTGCCGGCCCGCGCGCTGAAAAAAGCACCGGCAATGGCGATATAAACCGGAAGTTTGGCACTGCAGGACATAAACGGGGTAATCAGAATGGTCAAAATTCGATCTCTTTCGCTCTCAAGGGTCCGGGCGGCCATCACAGCCGGTACATTGCAGCCAAATCCCATAAGCATTGGAATAAAGGATTTTCCGTGCAGCCCGATCAGATGCATGATTTTATCCATTAGAAATGCCGCCCGCGACATGTAGCCGGTATCCTCAAATAGTGAGATACAGAAAAACAAAATGAGGAAATTGGGAAGGAAAAGGATCACACTGCCCACACCGGCAATAATCCCGTTTATAAGAAGGTCCTTGAACAGGCTCTCCGGAAGAAGCCCCATTAGTATTGAGGAAATAAAAGACACACTACTGTCGATCCATATCATCGGGTATTCACCGAGAGTGAATGTCAGCTGAAACATGGCCCAGATAAAAAAAATAAAAATAGGGAATCCGACAAAGCGGTTGGTCAGGACCATGTCAATATTACGGGACATATCAACCCGCTGCCGGGTTGAGCCGGTATAGACTTCTTTTATGATACCCGCGATAAAACCGTATCTCTCATCGGTCATGATAATTTCCGGCTCATCATCAAATCGATTCAACAGGTGTTGTCTCAATGACTCATTCAACCTGATCAGATCACTGCCTGCCTGGCCTGTTTTCTGAATAATTCTTTCTTTGATGATTTGATCGTTTTCAAGCAGTTTTATTGCGGTCCATCGGTGATTATATGAAAGGTCAGTTCCAATTTTGGTTTCGATAAAGGCTTGCAGTTTATCGATGCAGTCTTCAATATCATTGCTGTATTTAACCCTGCGCACTGTATAATCAGTACTTTCTGATTCAGCCATTTCAATGGCCATCTTGATTAAATCGTCAATCCCTTCACTTTTATTCCCAACTGTAAAGGTAACCGGAACAGCAAGAAGCTCTGAAAGTTTATCCTTATCAATTTTCCCCCCTCTCGCCTGGGCAATATCCGCCATGTTCAGAGCGAACAAGACCTTACAGTCGAGTTCTCTTAATTGTGTGGCAAGATATAAACTCCTTTCCAGGTTTGAAGCATCTATAATATCGATCACAACATCAGGTGTTTCCTCCAGAATAAAGTCCCGGGTAACGATTTCTTCAATCGAAAAAGGGGTCAGGCTGTATGTTCCGGGAAGATCGATAATTTTCAGATCATACCCGTATTTTTTAATGACCCCTTCCTTCTTTTCAACAGTTACACCCGGCCAGTTTCCTACTTTTTGGCGTGTCCCGGTTATATTATTGAATATGGTGGTTTTCCCCGAATTGGGATTACCTGCCAGGGCAATGGTGAGACTTTTTTGAGCCATACTAGTCAACTTATCTTTCCTGTCTGACATTATCGACTTCTATACGCGCGGCTTCTTTAACCCGAAGAGACACATGATAACCCTTTACAATCAACTCCAGGGGATCTTTTAGGGGCGCATACTTTTCGATATGAATATCCGTGCCTTTAAGAATTCCCATTTCAAGTATTCTCCTGCGAATAGCGCCGTCACCACCGATACGATTGACTGTGGCGGTCTGACCTTCTTTTAACTCACTTAATACCATCACTATCTCCCCAAATCGAAGGTTATGCCTGTATACTAGCATTAACCTGCTGGTTTTATTTAAATTCTTTAAGATTAATCTAACTATCCAGTCCCCTGTTGTCAACAGACTGACCTGGAAAATCCAACATAAAAATATGACGGTCTCGCTTCGCTCCATCACATTTGAAACAGGTAAATTTCCACAACTTTTCATTTATCATTTTTTTTGTTTCACTTTCTTTCAAGTCTTGCCACCGCTTCGATATGATATGTATGCGGAAACATATCAACCGGCTGTATTTCCAGGACATTGTAATGATCTTTCATTAAGCTGATATCACGCGCCAACGTTGAAGGATTGCATGACACGTATACAATTCTGTCGGTTCCCATATCGATGATCTGTTTCACAACCGATTTGTGCATCCCAACCCTTGGCGGATCGATAACCAGAACATCCGGTTTTTCCGTGATCAGTGAAATCGACTCCGCGATATCTCCCCTGATAAACCTGCAGTTTGAGATATGATTCTTCGCGCAGTTTTTTTCCGCGTCTTTTACCGAACTCTCAACACACTCAATTCCCGTTATTTCTTTTGCGGAGCCTGATAAATAGATAGCAATCGTCCCGGTTCCGCTGTATAGGTCAGCAACCGTTTCAGAGCCTGTTAATCCCGCATAGTTCTTAACAATTTCGTACAATTGTTCCGCGCCCAGTGTGTTTGTCTGAAAAAATGAGTTCGCGGATATTTCAAAATCAAAAGATCCAATCCTGTCGGTAATCTTCGCTTCACCTGCCAGGCATATTTCATATTCACCGACCGCAATACCCGCCTTGCTTGAAGTGATGTTGTTCACCACCGATATCACTTCAGGATATTTCGCGGTAAGAAGATCAGCCAATGGCTGAACAATCTTTTGATCTTCAGCCGACGTGATCATATTTACCATCCACTGATCAAAATAATTTGAATATCTCAACATCAGAAATCGCCAGAACCCCTCATGGCTTCTCAAACCGTAAACCGGAGCGGAAGACTGTTTCATAAATGCCCGGGTGTCATTCAGTATACGATTACCGAGCTTCGACTGGAGCAGGCAGGCATTTATGTCAAGTACTTTATAAAAAGTGCCCGGTACATGCAGCCCCAATGCAAAACCGGTATCAATATCATCATTTCCCAATTCATCCGGTAAAAGCCATCTCCGGTCAGAGCAGGAAAATTCCATCTTGTTCCTGTATTCTGTATTTTTTTTTGACGGGATGGTGAGGTGAACCGGAACATCATTAATCATTCCAATATGCTCAAGGGAATCAATAACATGCTGGCGTTTGTATTCCAGCTGTTTTTCATATTCGATGAATTGCCACTTACAACCTCCGCAAAATCCGCTGTATTCGCATGCCGCTTCGATCCTGTAGGGTGAAGGAGACAACAGCTCCACAATTTTCGCTTCGGCATAATTCTTTTTTTTCTTAATAATTCGGATCAGTGCGTGATCCATCGGTACAGTTTGATCCACGAATATGGTAAAACCGTCCACCTTTGTCACCCCCTTACCTCCGAAGGCCATATCGGTTATCTTAACTTCATAAATCTGTTTTTTTTTAATTGCCATTTATAACATCCTTAATTAATATGATACTTATGGCTCGTGCGCCTGAAATATAAACTTATTTTTTTGCACGGCCCCTTAACAAGTGGCCGCTTCATTACCACAAAAAAAGAAAAATATAAACCTTATCATTGATCAGACAGCAATTCTCGGTGAATGTAATAAAAATCACCAAACACACTCCGAATGTCATACCGGCGGAGGCCGTTATTCAGATTGTTGTTTGGCCGAACTGGATACCGGCCTCCGCCGGCATGACGCGGTTAAAACTTTACAAAAAATAATGATAATAATCTGCTCTAAAGTAAGCCTGCTAACGTTTTCTTTTTTCACCGAGAATTGCTATTGATCAGAAGTGGTTTCAAAAACTCAATGATTCTTTTGAAATAAATATTTGTAATCAGAATCAAATTATGATTAAATTAAATTCATATACCGCTTGCAGGGAAATCACGTTTTCGTCCGATGGTTTTCGTCTTAAGGGCACTCTCCACCTGCCGGAAGTGAACCATCCGCCTGTAGTCATCGGTTCTCACGGTCTGATAAGCAGCAGCAAATCTCCAAAACAGCTTGAACTGGCACGTCAATGCAACGCAAACAATATCGCGTATTTCAGATTTGATCATCGCGGATGCGGTGAAAGCGAGGGTAAGTTTCATGATGCTGCATCCCTAAACGCAAGAAAAAATGATTTATTAAGCGCGATTAAAACAATTAAATTAAACAATAAAACCGGAAACCAAATTGGGGTTTTCGGCAGCAGTATGGGTGGGGCCGCAGGCCTTACCGCGGCACCGTTAGCAGACATTAAAGCACTTGTTGTTTTCGCGGCTCCTCTTCGCATCAATAAGACTATTGACTTTGATGAACTCCCGACAGAATCTGCATATGCTTTTAATGGAAAAGTTGACCTTCAATTTGATATTTCAAGCGATCTGACCGGTATCAGCAATATTTTGATATTCCATGGTGACGCAGACCAGGTGGTACCGTTTTCAAACGCGCTTGAAATTTATGACAAGGTATGTGAACCCAAAAAACTGATCCGACAAAAAAACGGTGATCACATGATGAGTCACATCGCGCACCAGAAAGCATTTATTACGGAAACGGTTAAATGGTTTAAAGGCACCTTTAATCAGTAGATTTTATCTTCCTTATCCTGAATCAGTTAAATATTCTGTAAACTGTGATTTTATAACGGGATATCACCCATAATGAATCAAATATCAACCACCTGACTTCAAAAAAGGAGTTCCGGATGAGTGAAAAAATTTCAAAAAAACTTCTGACCCGATCTTTTGTTAAAACCGCATTACGAAGATTTCTTGCTCTTTTTGCCATTGTGGGTCTGATATACGTGATCACAGCATTGATTTATACCACAAAAACAATATTTAAAGTTAAAATGAATTATGCGGTTGTACTGGAACGTTTTGGCGGAAATCGCGAAGCGGTTACCAAAATCGGATGGCATGTGAGACTGCCCTATTTTACACGAATAGAGCAGGAAGTCTCTTTAATGAACCAGAGGCTTTTTCTGAGCGGTTCAATTGAGCCCATGCGTATTATCTCCAAAGAAAACGTTGCATTATGGACATCCGCCGTACTGACATATCGCATCAGGGATCTTAGGATCTGGGCGATTGAGAACCTGGATCCCATGAGTCTCCTCCAGGGAGATTATGATGGAATTGTAAAAGACATTCTGCAGGCCCATAAAGTAAATGAACTCGTGAGTAGCCGTGAAAAAATAAAAGAAGAAATATTTAAAGCCTTAAAATCACGTCCGATCAATCAGGGAGGCCCGACGCTGGAACAAAAATACGGTATCGAAGTGGTCAGTTTTGTCCTGAAAGAAACCCGTTTTGGTGACAAGCTGATAGAAGCCACCGAAGAAAAAAAACGGAGGGAATTAATCGCTGAGGCGGACAATTATGCGGCTGACCAGGAAGCAAGTCGTATTCGAAAACTATACGCCGCATATCTGGAAAGCATTCAAGCCCTTCAGAAAACACTCGGACGACCGGACGGATCAACAGACGCGGTGTTATTTCATTTTCTCACCCAGCAAAAGTGGGCGACTGCCTATGAAAAAAACCAGGAAGGTCGGCACACCATCGTGATACAGAATACTCAGGGTAATCCTGGAATCACTCTTCCACTGCCGTCTGAACCATCTCCTGTTTCAAAAGGTAATCATAAAAATCAGGAGTGATAAAATGGCACGTAAATTAACCAAGGAAATCAATTATATTCGCCTTTCTGAAAAACGAATACGGGAAATAGAGGAACTTGTGGCATCCTGGCCGTATGAAACCATGGCATTTATGCGTTCCCGCCTGAACCAGTATACTCCACGTTCTGACATGATCAACACGCTCCTTGATACTTTTTTGTCACTTTTTATATCGGCCCCAAAAAAAAAATTTAATGTGTTAAAAGATCCAGAAATATTGACAGACTGGCAAAAGCGATTTGAAATATCCGGGCAGACAAACCCGCAGGATGCATGGAATAAAATACTTGAAAAGGAAGTTTCGGCCAAGGATTATGCTTATCTGCTGTCCCTTCTTGATAAAGAACTACTGGATATTCATATCCCACAGGAACTCAAGGAAATGTTTGAAAAAATATATAAAGCGCATATCAGAAAGGAATATGTCTCCGATCCTTCAATTCCAAAAGCACCCATGCTTCTTTTTACAGGCCCAAGCGGCAGCGGTAAAACGTCCACGATTACTCATGCGATTGAACGAGTAATTTTTGCAAATGAAATTCTTCCGGAAGTTGATTTGAATCAGAAAAAAGAAGACCTGCTGAGTGATGAACCGTTCTGGAAAACAATAGAAGAGATCGATCCGACTCTTTCTATGGAAATTGAAAGAATGAGAAGAATCAAGTTTTATAAACGGCTTTCAAAAATTCCAATTCTTAAATTTTTTCTTAAAAAGCGTATCAGCCATTCCCTTTCACAGCTCGAGGAGCAGGGTTTATTGATCGATTATACAATGGTAACACCCAATGATTTTCAAACCGCTCTTGCCGGAGAACCCGGTAATTACTTTAAAAAGGCCCTCGGAGATCCCAGGAAAACGTCCATCAGGCATATTGAAGAAGCACACAGCGCGTTCGGAAAGGCCGATGGAAGACAATCCGGTGTGGAACGGCAGCAGAGAACCCTGATCGATACATCAAATATTGTACTTGACGAAATCATAAACGGCAGGCGTGATTGTCTTCTCATTGCCACAACAGACCAGCCCGAACGTTTCGATCCCTCGATATACAGACGATTTGTTGAAAAAGGTAAAATTTTTGATATGTCAGAGTATTGGAAAAATCCAGGAAACCTGAGAGAAGTTGTCCACCTGGAACTGATGCGTCATGACATCAGAATCAGAAATGAATACGGAACAAACAATTACAGCAGTACTGAAAGTATTACACATGAGGGGCTGGACCAGGCCGTTGAAAAAATTTATAAAATCTTTGATGAAAGAACGCTTAAAATAATCCCTTCATATGTGCGAAAATTAATAGACTCGATTATCGAAATCAAACATGGGTTTTTGTCCGATTATCTGGATGATTCCCTCCTTGTAAGAAACGCTTTTGAATTGGTGGCAAAAAATTCCTATGGTGATCTATTTGGAAAAGTAGTTAATAAAATGGATCGTAAAGTCAAATGGGAAGAATATGTGGGGGAAATTAAAGATATTTTTTCAGAAATGGCGAATAACTGTATGCATTATGGTGTGAGTGAAGAAAAAGGTGTTGTATTAAATGGTCCGCCCGGAAGCGGAAAAACCTTTCTGGCCAGGGCCTGGTTGAGTGAAAACAGTGATATTCATGATATTACAACCAGTCCCAGCGCCCTTCAGGATCCGATCAATCCATACGAGGGCGCTGTGGATAACCTTGAAAAGGTCTTTGATATCGCTAAAATGATCGCGCCCACTGTTGTATTTTTTGACGAAGGCGACTCTTTGGCTCCAAAAAGAAGCCCTTCCGGCGGCTCTCCATCAGACAAACTGACCAACAAGTTTCTGAACCTGATTGATGGTGAAATACCTTTAAACCGCGTATTTACCGTACTTACTACCAATCGTCTCGATATTCTTGACCCGGCGTTAATCAGATCAAAACGTTTAAAAGTTCTTGAAGTATCAGGTCATTTACGCAAAAAAGATATACTTGAGATTATTAATCAATCCTTAAAGAATACCCCTCTTTACCCGGGTCTTGATCCCAACACCATTTTTCAATCATCCCAGGGGATCTGCAATACTCCCGCTGACTATACGGCGTTTGTTGAAAAAGCCTGTTCACTTAGAAATACGGAATATGAAGTCCTTCTCAGGTTCAGAATTCTAAAGGACGATGGAAAAAGTACAACCCTCAATTTTACAAAATTTAATTATAAAACACTGATCGGAATTCTGGATGCGGTGAGTGCGCCGAAAACATTAAGGGCCAGTATTAAGGGTAACCATGAAGAATTTATCATTCAATATGACAGCATCATAAAGCTTCTGGAACATATTAAAAATGTTTCGGATTATCCGTTGATGCCCTCACATCTTGATTCCGCCCGCCAGGAAATCTCAAAAAGCCCTGTAAAAAAAGGCAGGGTTCAGCTGGATGAATTCCTTGAAGCCGAGTTAAGCCAGGAACCCCAGGTCGGATTTATCATCGGTGTGGGCGCGAATGATGTCGCAGGTATGCTCCTGCCCATCGCGACCAGTTTGACATACAACATCGGCCCGGAAAAGGTTATTGTTACAGGCGCAGTATCATCGTCAGCTCCGGCCGCCGCTGAACTGGACATGGCTGTTAAAATGACCCGTCAATCCGCTCAGGAAGCCCTTACAATGGTAAAAAATTACCTTCAGGATCTTGATCCAAAGGTAAACATGTCCAGACTCCTGGGTGATTTTTTGGATCATTATACAATCCATCATCAGCTTTTATCAGCCTCATATTCTGTTGGCGGTCCGTCAGCAGGCTTCGCACTCGCACTGAACACATTATCCGCCCTTTTGACCATACCCGTTTATAATGATTTTGGCATAACCGGTGCACCATGGATCAAGGGTGTGAAAAAAGGTGAAGTCGGAGGGTCCGTGATTATCGGTGGGCATAGAAAAAAGGCACAGAAAGTACTTATGCATTTACGACGCATGTACATGCCTTTACAAAACTATAAAGACCTGGACAATGAATTTCTAATCAATTACTGGTCTCAAGACAAGGATATTCTGGGTGTTACCCATTTCGGAGATCTTGTGCCTGAAGTAATGTGGCAGGGCACTGAGAACGATAAATTGCTTCAGAATCTCATAGGTCTTCGAATCAAATATAAAACCAGCAAATATCACGAGAATAAACCGGATGAAACTATTAAACGGAAAATCATTCAGAATAAAAAACGACTTAAAGAAAAAATTGAAACAGAGATATTATCAAGATTAAAAGCATTACGAAGATATTTAAGAACACCCGCAAGAGATCCGCATCTTTCATTGGAAGAAATTTATCGCAAAAAAGATAAGATAAGAGAAAATATACTCAAACCATTTCTTAAGTATATTAAAAAAGATAAAAAAGCGATGAACACAAGAAATAATGAATAGAAGCGGTTTCAAAGCCTTCAATCATTCATGGGCTTTCCCTTGATATATACTTTTTCAATATTCTGTAAACTTCCAGGTAAATCAGAAGGATTTCCATTGGCTATAATAAATGATGCCTGTTTTCCTTTTTCCAACAATCCAATTTCTTTGAGTCCCAGCAGATCGGCATTATTGAATGTGGCACATCTTATTGCTTCCTCGATGGAATACCCTGATGAAACCATTATTTTCATTTCTTCGATTAAGGCCTTCCCGTGGTCAACACCGGGGCTTCCTGCATCAGAGCCCAGTGCCACAGGAACTCCAAGGTCTTTTGCCATTGTTATCTGTTCAAGTTGATGATCAAAATTCTTCTTTGCTATTTCAGATTCAGTTTTAATATTTTGACAGCTCTCTGAATATGCCTTCATGGTTATGGCCGTGGGAACCCAGTATATTTTTTTTTCGGCCATTTTTTGAAGATTTTCATACCCCATAAAAAAACCATGTTCAACCGAATGGCAGCCTGAATCAACTGCGATTTTCACCGGTGTCTCGCCGTTTGCGTGTGCCATGGTTTTTAGCCCGAACCGCTTTGCAGCTTTGACTGCTTCTGTCAGTTCATATTCACTAAATTGCGGGAGTGTCCTCTTGCCATAATCCCTGAGACTGTTCAGCCCGGAATTAATGATCTTTACATGATCGATACTTTTCTCGTGAGCGGTAACTTCCTCAGCCAGATTTCTTTTTTCAGAAACTGGCTTCCCGATGAGACTGCCGTAACGGCCTTTTCTGTAAATAGCACTTCCAGGAGTTTGTAGATTAAACGAATCAGTATTTTTTATAAAACAGTCTCTCTTGTACCTCAGCACATGACCTTTTTTATCCCCCCCGTCTCTTACAGCGATGATGCCATGTAGCAGGTGGTTTCTTATACGGTTTGAAATTTCCCCCCGTATATCATTATCATCAGCCTTGAGCTGAAATTGGCGTATTTTCGGATCCACAGATCCTGACATTGCGAGGTGAACATGACTGTCGATCAGGCAGGGAATGACGGTTGCGTTTGAATAGTTTTTCGGTTTTGGATTTAAACCGTATGATTTGTAAGCATTCGGGTCTTTTGATGTTTCAATGGATTTAATATAGCCGTCCTTGAAGCATATCAAAACATCCTTTCGAACCTGTTCGCCACTGCCATCTATCAGCCAACCTGCCAATATCTTTCTTTCTATACCCATAAGAGAATCCGGTTTACTGATACAGATTCAAATTGAAAAAATACCAAATTATGTTATTTTCTCCTTAAAATCAGAGTTCGTAGTAAATCAAGCGCGGACATCGCAAAATATTCTTTATTCATTGATCGATCACCATCGGGGAAGAAAAAGCGCGATCCAACAGATCTGTCAGATGACGCAACACCCACGCATACTGTACCTACAGGTTTTTCCTTGGTTCCGCCGCCCGGGCCTGCTATTCCAGTTGTGGATAACCCGAAATCAGCTCCTGTCATTCGTCTGACACCTGCTGCCATTTCCATTGCAGTCTCTTCATGTACTGCGCCGTATTTTTCCAATACCTCTTGTGATACACCGAGGATGGTTTTTTTGGCCTGGTTTGAATATGTCACAGCGGAGAATAGAAAATAATCCGAACTACCGGCTACATTCGTCAGTTTATGAGATATCAGTCCCCCGGTACAGCTCTCGGCAACTGCCAGGCTGGCTTTTTTATTTCGGAGAAGATTACCCACTACCGCTTCCATGGGCAGTCCATCAGGAGAGATGATCCTGTTTCCCATCCTTTTTGATATCCACTCAATACCGTCTTCCAATAACCGATCAGACCCATTTTCGACTTCTTTTTTCATTTCTATATGGATTTCAGGAAACGCTTTCACAATTTTTAATTTTATTTTTTTAAACCTTTCCGGGAAAAAAGATAATTTCTCTTCAAGTTCAGCCTCCTGATATCCAAATATAGTTATTATTTTTTTCATTTTATAAGTGGGGTATAGACGTGGTTTCAAATCATATTTTAGGTGGTGGTGTTAGAACAAATGCGGATTCAGGTGCATGAGCATTGGCCATATACCTGCTAATATGAATTGAAAAGCCAGAACTCTTCCCATCTGTAATAACCAAATGCTTCGGCACATAAAAATTATTGACGGTCTGCATGGATTCAAACTGAGCACGGTATAAAAGGGTGCCTTTTTCATCAAACAGTTCCACTTTATTCGCAATAGTTTTATTGCTGTCAAAGTAAATCTTTTGATGAATTTTTTTTTGTTTGTTTTCAAGCAGAAGAACATATCCGGAAGAATCCGGTACAACTATGGAATCAGAGTGTTTGGCAATCGGCATTCTCCCTGAAAGCAAATTTATGATATCACTGGTTTTGATGCGTATGTAAACGAGTTTATCCAGTTGAGGATCGTTTTTTCGTATTTTTTTTACTGAACGG
>JAUVGT010000218.1 GCA_030593645.1 Deltaproteobacteria bacterium | reverse complement strand
CGGAGGCCTGTATCCAGATTGTAGTTTGGAAGAACTGGAAACCGGCCACCGCCGGTATGACATTCGGAGTGCGGTTGGAGATTTTTATTAAAATCTCCGATAAGTTAAGACTAATTACACACCATCTTGATTTGTTCATGAAATCTGTATATAATTGGAATGTCTGGATATATGTTTCGGTCCATTCATGGAATAATGTCGATAACTCACTTAAATATATAATTATATCGGTAAGGGGTTATTTTTTTTGAATTTTTAGTTACTTTGAGGACAAATGAATACAGAGCTCAATAACGGCACATTTTTTTCATCAAACCGGCCCAACAGGATACTTCTTGTTGATGACAGTAAATCGATCCATAACGATATCAAAGCGCTTTTACGCCCTCCAAAACCCGTAAAATCGAATAAAGTCTCCGCGTTACAGCAAAAATTGTTTGATCCAAATGGCGGCCGGTCAGATCCCGGACACAAGGGATTGCCTGAATATACGCAAAGATTTATACATGAGTATGAAATAGACGATGCATACCAGGGTGAACAATCTGTTGAAATGGTAAATGCAGCGGCAGCCGATGGTTATCCTTATGCTCTTGTTTTCATGGATGTACGCATGCCGCCCGGAATTGACGGTGTACAGGCTGCAAAACAAATTTGGGAGCAGCACCCTTTCACAGAAATTGTATTATGCACCGCCTATAGCGATTATTCCTGGAACCAGATGATAAAAACCCTGGGCGAGAATAATCATCTGTTGGTTTTGAAAAAACCATTTGAAAATATTGAAATAAAACAGACTGCCCTCGCCATGACCACCAAATGGATGCTCAACAGAAAGTACAGGGAACAAAACAAAAAACTTAAATCTGAAATTATTGAACACAGAAACGCCCGGGAAGAAATGGCACGGCTTCGCAACATGCTAAAAAACATTATCGATTCAATGCCATCAATACTGGTAGGAGTGAATACCGAAGGCCATGTGACCCAATGGAACCGCGAAGCCCAATTGTACACCGGAACCTCTCCGGAGATGGCACACGGCAAAATCATTTCCGACCTCTTTCCCAACTTTAACATTGGAATTGGTAAAATCCATAATGCCATTAAAAAAAATGAGCCGCAAAAGTATTCAAAAGTAACCACTCTAACCGGAAATCAGAAACAATACTTTGATGTGACGATCTACCCTCTTGTCGCGGACCGTACCGAAGGCGCGGTAGTAAGGATAGATGACATCACTGAATATGCCCGTATTGAAGAAATGATGGTACAAACTGAAAAAATGATGTCAATCGGTGGACTTGCCGCGGGTATGGCGCATGAGATTAACAATCCCCTTGCAGGCATTCTGCAAAGTACCCAGGTTATATCAAACCGCATCCGGGAAGATCTGCCCAAGAACAGGACCGCGGCTGAAGAATGCGGTACCAGCATGGAAACCATTAAAAGCTACATGGATAAACGCGGACTACTGAAAATGGTTGAGTCAATCTCTCAATCAGGAAAACGTGCGTCCAAAATTGTAAATAACATGCTGTCGTTCAGCCGAAAAAGTAAATCTGAATTTTCTCTTCACAATACCAATCGATTACTCGATGCGACCATTGAACTGGCGGAAAATGATTACGACCTGAAAAAGAATTATGATTTCCGGAAGATAAAAATTATCCGTGAATATGATCCGGAAACACCTGAATTGATGTGTGAAGCAAATAATCTCCAGCAGGTATTTCTCAATATCATTCAAAACAGCGCACATGCTTTATCTGAAAAAAAGGGCGGCACAAAAAACCCTTCCATTTTTCTTCGTATAAAACCAGGGAACAATATGATATCTATTGAAATCGAAGACAACGGACCGGGAATGGATGATGTTGTGCGAAAAAGAGTTTTTGAACCATTTTTTACCACAAAACCAGTGGGCAAGGGAACCGGACTGGGTTTATCGGTTTCATATTTTATTATCACAAAAAACCACGGTGGGACAATGGCCGTAGAGTCCACACCCGGCAATGGAACCAAATTTATCATTGGTTTACCGATTAATAACACAGAAGCTTAAAAGTGGTTTCACTTGACCCCTCGACCCACCGGGACTAACTAAACAATGATCAGCTTTGAAAATCTCAATAAAAGTTTCAGCGGAAATACACTTTTTGAAGATCTGAGCTTCAAGCTCAACCCACGGGAAAAACTCGGGCTTGTGGGTCGAAACGGGTATGGCAAAACCACTCTTTTTAAATTGATCACAGGTGAAGAACAGCCCGATTCAGGAATCATTACCGTTCCTAAGTATTACCGAATCGGTCAGGTCAAACAGCAATTGGACTTCAGTCAAAAAACCATTTGTGAGGAAGGAATGACCGGATTACCTGAAAACGAAAAAGATCACTTCTGGAAAGTTGAAAAAATACTGGAAGGACTCGGTTTCACAAAAGATGATATGAACCGTCACCCTGAAGAATTTTCCGGCGGTTTCCAGGTTCGTTTGAATCTCGCGAAAGTACTGGTATCCGAGCCCGACCTGCTGCTGCTGGATGAACCGACAAACTATCTCGATATCACATCCATTCGCTGGTTTGAACGTTTTTTAAACTCCTGGCCCCATGAGCTGATGCTGATTACCCATGACAGAAGCGTTATGGACAGCATTGTCACCCACACCATGGGAATAAACAGGAAAAAACTGCGAAAAATTGAAGGCAATACCCAGAAATATTACACACGTATCGCCCAGGATGAGGAAATATTTGAAAAAACCCGTATCAATGATGAAAAAAAGCGGAAGGAGGTCGAACAGTTTATTACCCGCTTCAGAGCCAAGGCAAGGCTTGCCAATCTTGTACAATCTCGAATCAAGACCCTCTCGAAGATGGAAAAGATGAATAAACTTGAAAAAATCAAGACCCTCGATTTCTCATTCAGGAGTCAGCCTTTTCCCGGAAAAAATGTTTTGAATGTCGAAAATTTATCATTTTATTATCAAAAAAACACACCTGTAATTAAAAATCTTACATTTTTAATGTCCGCACACGACAGGATCTGTGTTATCGGACAAAATGGTAAAGGTAAAACCACTCTCCTTAAACTCCTTGGCGGAACACTCACCCCGCGGGAAGGTACGATCAGCTATAATCCCAATACAGCCAGGGGATTTTTTGAGCAAACCAATATCAGTTCCCTTGTGGATACACGTACTGTTGAAGAAGAAATATTATATTCAGACCCGACTGTTGACAACCAGACAGCCCGTAATATATGCGGCGCTATGATGTTTCGGGGAGACAACGCGTTAAAGAAAATCAGCGTGCTCTCCGGCGGTGAAAAAAGCCGTGTCATGCTCGGAAAAATCCTTGTCACACCGGTTAATCTGCTGCTTCTTGATGAACCGACCAATCACCTTGATATGGAATCGTGTGACGCTCTCCTGGCTGCTATAGATCATTTTGACGGTGCGGTCATCATGGTCACCCATAATGAGATGTTCCTTAACGCGCTTTCAAAAAGACTGATCATATTCCAGGAAAATAATATTGAAATTTTTGAAGGCGGATATCCGCTTTTCCTGGAACAAGGCGGCTGGGGGGATGAGAACGTTCTGTCCCGAACGGCGATCGAAAATCATAATGCCCAAAAACCCAGGACAAAGCAGAACAGAAAGGAGCTTAAGCGCCGCCGATCTGAAATAATCGCTGAAAGGGGACAAGTACTGAGCCCCGTAAAAAAGAAAATTATCTCGATCGAGGATGAAATAGATATACTGGAAAAAAAACTGGATACCCTTAATGAAAAAATACTGAAAGCCTCTCAAGCGCAGGACGGGTCAACGATAGCCGCCCTTTCACAGGATATCCATTCGTGTCAATCCAGAATAGAAAACCTTTTTGAAGCGCTTGAAATTAAAACCGCTGAACATGATGAAAAAAAGGCCGGTTTCGAAAAATTGATAGAAAAACTGGAGGAATAACACCCCAAAAGGGAATTAAATAAAACTTCTTTAAAAATACAACCCATAACCGAATAAGATTTAATAAAATGCAAAAAATCATCGTTTTTCAGCATCATAATAGTGGAGAAAATAAGATAGCAGGTATTGAAAAGTACGGGAATAAATGGTTTGAAATCAAAAGGATTTCCATAGATGTGGATCTGCCTCCCGTCATTGATGACTCACGGGAATACCTGCCCGACAGTATTCAAGCCGATCTGGTCCTCGACTTCCTGCAGCATCCCGATCTTACACATGACCTGGGTGCCATGTGCAGCAAAAACAATATCCCTGTGATAGCGTCAGGTAAAAAACTGCGTATCCCCGGTGTTCATACGCCACCAACCTGATGCGGTCTTCCCAGACTGGATTGCCTGGGCCAATACGGTGACCATTTTGGTGCACCTGAATTTGTGATTGATGTTGCTGACGGAACGTTTGTTCAGATAAAAATAAAGCGCGGCGCACCCTGTGGAGCCACGTGGGAAGCGGCTTCACGTGTGCTCGGTTTACCGGTTGAAGAAGCGATCATACGTATCGGTCTGGAAACACAATTTTTTTGCAGCGCTGATCCTGCAGGCTGGGACCCGATATATGGAAAAAGCCCGGTTCATTTTGCTGGACATATTCACTCGGCTGCGCTTAAAAAAGCGCTGGAACAGAAATAGCTGTTTAGACTGAGAATAAAATATGGCTAATATCAGAAATCGCATTGAGAAATGGTTTGAGAACGCAGCGGAATCAATATATAAAAACCGGTTTAAAACCCTGCTGGTCATGACGCTGTTTATCGCGACATTATTTTCCCAAATTCCGAAACTGACTATAGATATTTCAACCGAAGGATTCCTTCATAAAAATGATAAAACCCTGGTCGAATACAATTCGTTTCGCGACCAGTTCGGTCGTGATGAACTCATTCTCATTGCAATCCAGACTTCCGATGTGTTCGATTTAAAATTTCTCAAAAAACTCAAAGCCATTCATGAAGATTTAACAGAAAATGTCCCTTATATCGAAGACATTACCAGCCTGATTAATGCCCGGAACACCCGGGGAAAAGAAGATGAGCTGATTGTTGAAGATCTTCTGGAAAACTGGCCGCAAACACCTGATGAAGCTAATGCGATCAAAGAACGTGTTTATGACAACCCCATGTACACAAATCTCCTCATCTCTCATGATGGTAAATTTACTACCATTATGCTGCAAACCCAGACCTATACTTCGAAAGGAAACGATTCGGATGTAATGGAGGGCTTTGATGAAGATATCGAGGAGTCTGACTCAGAAAAAGCTGCAGCAGATAAAAGAGAATACATCACAGACGAAGAAAACAGTGAAGCAGTGATGGCTGTTCGCCGAATTACGGGAAAATACGATTCACCTGATTTCAAGATCTTTATCGCCGGATCATCCGCAGTAACCCATTTTCTAAAACAATCGATGGGCAAGGATATGAAAAAATTTGTTGTTCTCGCTCTTGTCACAGTGGCCTTATTCCTGTTTATCATGTTTCGCCGGATTTCCGGTGTTCTCCTACCACTTTTAATCGTGTTACTTTCCTTCTTATCAACAATCAGCCTGATGGCCGCATTTGGTGCGCCCATAAAACTCCCCACACAGATCCTACCATCGTTTATACTCGCGGTGAGTGTAGGATATTCAGTACACATCCTTGCGATCTTTTACCATCGCCTTCGTAAAAACGGTAATAAGAAAGAGGCCATCATATATTCCATCGGTCATTCAGGCCTCGCGATCCTGATGACAGCCGCCACAACGGCCAGCGGTCTTTTTTCTTTTTCAACTTCCGAAGTGGCCCCTATCGCGGATCTGGGTATATTTGCCGGAGCCGGAGTCCTTCTGGCCATGGTTTATACAATAATTCTTCTTCCCGCGCTTCTGTCGATTATCCCGATACAACTCTCTAAAAAAGAAAAAAAACTATCAGAAGCAACCCTAACCGACCGGCTTCTTACATTTGTGGGGGAAATCTCAACCAGCCATCCATATAAAATACTTCTTGTATCTGCTGCCATTATCGGATTTTCATTTATAGGCATCATGAAAATCGAGTTTTCACATGATCCTGTTAGATGGCTTCCAAAAGATTTTTTTGGCCGGATCGGTACCGAAAAAATTGATCAGGAACTTAAAGGATCCATCGTACTTGAGATCATCATAGACACGGGAAAAGAAAACGGACTCTACGAGCCTGAATTCCTTCAAAAGCTGGAAAAAACGGCAAAATACATGGAAAAACTTGAGATTGGTAAAATTTTTTCCGGTAAAGCCTGGTCGTTGACAACCATATTAAAAGAAACCAATCGCGCCCTGAATGAAAACAAGAAGGAGTATTATAAAGTACCTGATAATAAACAGCTTATCGCGCAGGAACTGCTTCTATTTGAAAACAGCGGTTCCGATGATATGGAAGATTTTACAGACAGTCAGTTTTCCAAGGCAAGATTTATGATTAAAGTTCCTTTCATGGATGCCATCGCTTATGGGGACTATATTGACCATGTGGATCAGTATATGAAAAAGGAATTCCCGGAAGCTAAAATTACGACGACCGGTATGATTGCTCTCCTTGCCAGGGTACTGGTTAACGCGATTAACAGTATGAAAAAAAGCTACATATACGCGCTTGTGATTATAACCATCCTGATGATTATTCTCATCGGCCGACTGCGTATCGGGCTTTTAAGTATGATTCCCAATCTGACACCGATCATTATCACAATCGGTGTCATCGGTTGGTTTAATATACCGATGGACCTTTTTACAATGCTTGTCGGTAATATTGCAATTGGGCTGGCAGTTGATGATACGATTCATTTTATGCATAATTTCAGAAGGTATTTTGAAGAAAGCCATGACCCCACATTGGCTGTCATGAAAACCCTGCATACCTCGGGCCGTGCCATGTTAGTTACATCATGCGTACTTTCAATTGGCTTTTTTCTGTTTATGTTCTCTGCGATGAGCAACCTGTTCAACTTTGGACTTCTGACAGGATTAACAATAATCTTAGCGCTCCTCGCAGACTACTTTATCGCGCCGGCACTTATGGTTGTGGTAAATAGAAAGAAGTAAAAGAGCTTCCCGGGCAAAAAAAAGAAAAAAACAAAATATATCCGCGTATTTGATGGTAACCCGGTTCAATAAAATGGGGAGGTCACAGCATGAGAAACACAACCAATCATTTATTCAGAATGATCACCTTTGCAGCAATAGTACTGACTGGCTCAGTAATCACACCCGTATGTGTTTTTTCGGCCGACGATCCGGATGCCCGCGCAATAATGGAAAAAGTGGATGCCCGGGATGAGGGCGACAAACAGACATCGGACATGGAGATGATCCTGATTGATAAAAACGGAAAAGAAAGAAAACGAGTCATCAAAGCCTTCAGCAGATACAAGGGAAAAGACGAACTCCGGCTCATGTTTTTCCAATACCCGGCAGATGTTAAGGACACGTCATTTCTGACCTTCGACTATGATAATCCGGACAAAGACGACGACCAGTGGCTCTATCTGCCGGCTCTTAAGAAAACAAAACGAATCGCCACATCCGATAAAAGCGGAAGCTTCATGGGATCTGATCTGACATACTCGGACATGACATCCAGGGATCTTGAAGACTACGATTTCAGCTTTTACGAAAAGGGAAAGGTAAAAGATGTAAACGGCGTGAAGACCTGGGTCATCTGGTCGGTCCCCCGCACCAAAGAGGTGATCAAGGAAACCGGAAATAAAAAGTCGCTGCTGTTCGTGCGCCAGGACAACTTTTTTGTAATCCGGTCCATTGCCTGGGTCAAAGACGGCGGATACCTGAAATATTTGGATGTCAAGGTTCTTGAAAATATCGATGGGATATGGGTGGCCACTGAAATGCACGTTACAAAAAAGAAGGGCAAAAAAATCGCTCATAAAACCATATTAAAATTCAAAAACGTCAGGTTCAACCAGGATCTTGATTATGAAATGTTTACAACCCGGAGAATGGAAAAGGGGTTGTAGAGAAAAGATGAACGCCTGTCCGCTATAGCTTTAGCGACGGCGGATCGAATTTTAAAATCGAAATTCGGGGTCGGTATCACAATCGTCATTTTCTGAATTTGCTCATCGAACATAAAAAACTTCAAAAGAAGAGGAAAATCATAGCCATGCGTTCTCGATTGATCACACTCACCATACTGGTTTCATTAATCTTTCTGGCCGGTCATAACGATCCGGCCCATGCCCAGGATGACGCGGATCTGGATGAACTCATGGAAGGCTTTGGAGACGAAGAAGAACCCGGCGATGATGTT
>JAUVGT010000185.1 GCA_030593645.1 Deltaproteobacteria bacterium | reverse complement strand
AAAAGTCCGAAATAGACGGTTTCGTAAAAAGTTCAAATTCAAGGCGTGCAAATTTCGTAATCATGAAGCGTACTTATAGTACGTTGAATGATTGCGAAATGCAGCACAACGCAGAAGTTGGACTTTTTACGAAACCGTCATTAATTAATTTTTCATCTGCAATATCAACTCTTTTCTTATATCAATATTCATGCCAAAATGAAATTATAATGTATCTTCTTGAAATTAATATGAATATAGTTTTTTTTATTGCAAACATCAACAACGATATTTTGATGATCGTTATTATTTCGTTGTAAAACAACGAAATATCGTTTATTATCCATTTAATGAAACTAAAATCCGATTATGAACCGGAGTTTGAATCCCTTAAGGAAATGCTGATTGACCTTCCCAGGGAAACATCACTCGATATCCTGCTGGATTTGATTGTCCGAAGGCTTGCAAATCGTCCTCATGTTGCCCTGGCCAGAATCTGGTTGATTCAACCCGGTGATGACTGTCCTCAATGTCATGCGAAGACTAAATGCGGCAGCCATTCACAATGCCTGCACCTGGTAGCAAGTGCCGGCTGCTGCAAACTTAAGAATAGTAATTACCGGTCGGGTGGTGATTCTTCTGAGCTGCGAATACCAATCGGGGAGCGTATCGCCGGTCGTGTTGCAAAAGAAGGAAAACCTTTGAGGATTACAGAAATTAAAAACTATCCGGAATGGGTTTACAGGAATACCTGGGCAAAAAATGAAAATATTCAAGGCTATGGAATACAGCCTCTAATCCATAAAGGTGAAATACTGGGTATCATTTCCATTTATTCAAGAATTCACCTTGATCGTGTTAGAGAAGGTACCTTCTGGTTGAGACTGATCTCCAATTTTGCGGCTTTTGCGATCGCCAATTCTCGCGCATTTGAACAGATCGAAAAGCTGAAAGCCCAGCTTGAAATCGAAAATGCCTACCTGCGTGAAGAAATCAGTAAAGTCCATTCCTTTGGCGATATTATCGGTATTAGCCCCCCATTGATGAATGTATTACAACAGATTGAACTTGTCGCTCCAACAGATGCCAGCGTTCTTATTCTTGGAGAATCCGGAACCGGTAAGGAACTCGTTGCCAGGGAAATACATAAAAGGAGCCTGAGGAAAGAATATCCCATGATTAAAGTTAATTGTGCCACGATACCCGGAGATCTTTATGAAAGCGAATTTTTCGGACATATCAAAGGTGCATTCACAGGTGCTGTGAATGACAGGGCAGGCCGCTTCCAGGCGGCAAATGGGGGCACCCTGTTCCTTGATGAAGTCGGCGAAATACCGCTCCCGCTCCAAAGCAAACTTCTACGAGTATTACAGGAAGGTTATTATGAGCGGATCGGAGAAGACATCACACGTCAGACAAATGTTCGGATTATTGCGGCCACAAACCGCGACATAAAACAGGAAATTGAGGCAAGTCGATTCCGGCAGGACCTATATTACCGCCTCAATGTATTCCCCATTGAACTGGCGCCGCTTAACCGCAGAAAAGAAGATATTCCCCTCCTTACCGAACACTTTTTAAAACTTGTGGCAGAAAAAATGAACCGATCTGTTCCCCGGTTAACAGAAGCCAGTATTCATGAACTCCAGGATTATGAATGGCCGGGAAACATCCGTGAACTGCAAAACATGATCGAAAGGGCCGTGATCACGTCTAGAGATGGTTTCCTTAAATTTACTCTGCCAAAGAAAACCGTGAGTGAAGATTTTTCAACTCGCACTGCTCAGATTGATCAGAACCTCAGGGAACATACAATTTTAACTGACAGGGAAATCAATCGTAAAATACGTAACAATATAATCTTCGCTCTCCGTAAAACCGAATGGAAAATATATGGTCGTGAGGGTGCCGCAGCACTGCTTGGAATAAAACCGACAACCCTTACTTCGCGAATGAAAAAAATGAATATAAAAAAACCCGTTTAATGGAGTAAAAAAATCCCAGAACGAGGTTTTATAGTGAGAAAAACCACTTGATTTATATGTACACACCTGTATATACAACTTCAGTTAATTTCAAATACCCGATAACCACATATCATCAACCATTTTTAAGGTATATCGAACATGCAGATTTTCTTTATTATTTCCGGATTATTCTTAATAGCAGGGCTTTGCGGTTTTGCCGTTACTTCATTTTTTGAAAGGGAAAACCGCGCCGGTTTTTTCACACTGTTAATGACATTTGTCTTTGCCTGTATGTGGTATGGAACGGGGTTTTTTCTGCCTGCGTTTACCCTTCACCTCATCATCACTGTCTGGTCGGCCATAATCTTTGGTGCTTTATTCTTTTCACTGCCCATCGGCAAATCTGCCCCCCTTAAAATTGATTCTTCAAAAATCACGCGTTTTGATGAACGCCATGTTATTTTTGGCCGAATGAAGTTAATAAAAGGTACTTCTCAGTATGAGGAATATTATCAAAAGATCAATCCCGGTATAAAACGGTTTGATGACAACCTCCGCTCGATGCCTCCTGTGGGAGACCCCGGTGGAACATACGCTCACCCTCTCGATTCCAGGTATTTCCAAGCAGTCTTCAAGTATATTGAAAATTTCAATTCTCTTGCAGACCCTGGACAACCCGAACGAGATCCGATCAGACTTACTCCTGATGAAGCCACAAAACGGGTTAAGGGATTCACTAAATACCTGGGAGCTCTTGATGTCAGGATCACCGCGTTAAAAGACTACCATGTCTACACCCATACCGGCCGTCGTCTGGATGACTGGGGACAGCCCCTTGAACCTGAACATAAATATGCAATTGTTTTTTCGATCGAAATGGAACACCAGATGATTCACAGTGCCCCGCTTTCTCCGGGTTCCACAGAGACCGCTGTAAAATATATGAAAATCGCGAATATCGGTATTTCGCTGGCAACTTACATATCAGAGATTGGATATCGCTCAAGGGCACATATTGATGGTAATTATCACATTCTCAATACCGCCCTGGCGCATGACGCCGGAATTGGGGAACTTGGAAGACTCGGCCTTATTATTACTCCAACCCATGGTCCCCGCATCAGGCTGGCTGCCGTTACCACCGATCTTCCCCTGCTCGAAGACAGTCCTATCAATTTCGGTGTTCAGCATTTTTGCCAATTCTGTAAAAAATGCGCAGATAACTGCCCATCAGGAGCCATTGACCCTGACGAAAAAAAACAAATCCGGGGAACAACCAAATGGCAGAGCAATATGGAATCTTGTTATCAGTACTGGAAAAAACTCGGTACAGACTGCACCATATGTGTGACCGTCTGTCCCTATTCAAAACCAAACACATTTTATCACAGGATTGTAAGGTTTTTTTCCAGCAGGAACGCACTGGCAAGAAGGCTCGCACTGTTCATGGATGATGTATTCTATTCAAGAAGTCCGAGACACACCCACAAACCGAACTGGTTTGCCGATGAACCAGGTATCCTTAAAGATTAAACAACAGATGACACACTTTATAATGGAAAGTGGCATGCAACCTTATGAGCATCCCCGATATCACGAAGTGTGGGAGATGATGATGGATCGGTGCAGATATCCGGTTTGTTCTTTGAATAATACACAGGACATCTGGGAGCGAAGCGACAGCCTTCCAATGGACGTTCAAAATCAAAACCCCCACCGCCTGCCTTCTTGTTTTCTTCGTTACTTCTATTGACCTCACTGCTCTTTTTATCTACCAGCGATGACCAGAGTATATCTGTATAGGGGTGGCGAGGTTCATTGGCAATGAGTCCCGCCATACCCATTTCAACAATCTGCCCCAGGTACATTACAGCGACTTTGTGGCTGATCAGCTCTACAATCCGTAGATCATGGGATATAAAAAGGTATGAAAGTCCTAGTGTTTTTTGAAGATCCTTTAAAAGGTTGACAACCTGTGCCTGAATCGAAACATCCAGTGCGCTTGTGGGTTCGTCTGCAACAATGAATTGTGCTCCCACAGCAAGAGCACGCGCAATCCCGACCCTGCGCTTCTCTCCGCCTGACAGTTCATTCGGAAAATTGCTGAGCTTGTTCTTTTTAAGATTCACTTTTTCGAGAAGATCGTCAATCCTGTACTTCAGCTCAGCCTTACTCAATTTGTGATGAACAGTAAGAGCTTCTTTCAAAATCGATCGAATTCGCATTTTTGGATTTAACGCGGCATCAAGATCCTGAAATATCATCTGCATCTTTTTTCTGTACGGATAAAATTCACGGGATGAGAGATGAGTGATGTCGGTTCCATCGTATATAATTTCTCCCGATGTCGCGGGTGCAAGTTTTAAAAGAGTTTTCCCGATTGTGGTCTTTCCACACCCGGTCTCTCCCACAAGCCCCATCGTTTCCTTTTCTTTAATATAAAAACTGACATCATCTACAGCCGGTATAATTCCGACATTGCCCCTCAGCGAAGAGAATAATCCTTTGGACTGCGTGTAGTATTTTTTAAGGTTCTTTACTTCTAATATTGTCTTGGCCATAATTGATAATAATACTCTTTTTTAAATTTCTTTTTCAAGTTCTGAAAAATCGGAAGCACCTGACCTTGTGTCCCGGAAAAACTTCCCTCAAATCAGGCTCTGTATGCTCGCACTGTTCTTTAATCTTGTCTGTCACCTTATTACACCTTTCAAAGAACCGACATCCATCAGGGATGTTAATTGTATCCAGCACATCGCCCTCAATCACCTGAAGCTTTTTCTTCTCTCTGATATGCTCCTGACTTGGAATTGACGATAGCAGTGCCGCAGTATAGGGATGCTTGTATTTATAATCAGACGTCAGGATTGTCCTGGCAGGTCCATGTTCCAAAACAGTCCCGCCATACATAACCGCAACATTATCAGAAAGGCTCTTTATGACATCAATATCATGGCTGATAAGCATTGTGGTTACACCAAATGAAGTCTTGAGATGAGCCAGGAGATCCACAATCTTTGATTGAATCGTGGCGTCAAGTCCTGTGGTCGGTTCATCTGCGATTAAAAGCGATGGTTCTGATGAGAGTGCCATAGCGATCATCGCGCGTTGACACATTCCACCTGAAAGTCCATATGGATTATTATAATACCTTAAGCGGGGTGAATCCATTTTCACCTGCTCAAGCCAGTAAATGGCCTTGTCTTTGGCTTCATTTCGATTGCTTATAGAAGTATTGAGCAAAATCGACTCAGCGATCTGCTTACCGATTGATGAGAAAGGGTTCATGGAAAGCTTGGGGTTTTGAAAAATCATGGCGATCTCCTTCCCCCGTATCCCCTTCATTAAACGGTTAATCTTTTTCTGCCATCCCAAAGAATCCTTGTATACACTCATTATCCGGCCTGTACTCATATTGATTTTTACATGGTCTTTGAGGTCTCTGAGCAGATTTTTTTGAACAGTTTCTGTTTTAAGCCCGATTTTTCCGATAATAACTCCGGGTTCGGCACTGATAAGCCCCATGGTTGAGAGTGCTGTAACACTTTTTCCGCTTCCGCTTTCACCCACAATACCAAGTGTTTTCCCCTTTTCGATATGCAGGGTTACACCATCAACGGATCGAATAAATGCCTGTTTGCTCCTTGAAAAAAAATAAGTTCGAAGGTTCTCAATTGCCAGTACGGGCCCGTTGCTCATTTATTCCTCTTTCCTTCCAGGATATTGTTTAACCCGTCTCCCAGGAGATGAAATCCCATAATGGTAAATAAGATAGCCAGCGCGGGAGCTGTGGAAGGCCAGAAATTACCCTGTAGAAAATAGTTTGATCCGGCCTGAACCATATTTCCCCATGAAGGTGTGGGTTCCTGCACACCAAAACCGAGATAACTTAAGCTTGTTTCCATGAGAATCGCTTCGGCCATTCCGAGTGTCGCCTGAATAATTAATATTGCCCGGCAGTTATGCCACAGGATATGCTTTATAATTATGGATCTGGTTTTAAGCCCCAGAGATATCGCAGCTTCAATAAAATTTTTCTGTTTCAAAAATTGTATTTTACCTTTTACAAGAGAAGCCACAGCCGGGACATTGGTAATACCCACAACAATCATTATATAATATATATCCGGCTTAAAAGCAGCGACCATTAAAAGGATAAGTACAAGACGCGGGAACGAATTAAGCAGGTTACTGGTATACGTTACAATTGTATCTATCCAGCCTTCCCAATAACCAGCTGCCACTCCAAAACAGGTCCCCAGTATAAGAGAAATGGCAATGGCCAGAAGACCGGGCAGGAAATATGCCTGGATACCGATGATCAGTCTGGATAATATATCCCGGCCCACAAAATCGGTGCCTAAAATATGTCCTTCGGTCCCCGGGGGGGCCATTAACAAAGCAAGATTTAGTTTCTGCGGATCACCCGGCAGGAAATCCGTCGCGCCCAAAATATAGGAAACCAGTACAAGGATAAAAATAGTAAGCCCGTACCCCACACAAATAAGATCGATCGTATTTGCTTTTTTCCAGAACGGCACTTCTGAAAAATCACTGACCTTTATTGAAATCTGAGAGTATTTCTTCATAAATTTTATCTAAAACGTATATCGTCTATTAAATCTTATTTATTACTCCCTGGATGCTCTCGGGTTCACCATTATTTGAACAACCCTTTGCATCAAACTCCCCATACGAACTATAATTGCAGCTACAACCGTTATCCCCATTATAAGTGGATAATCCCTGTACTGAGCCGCCTGCCAGGCCATCCTTCCCATACCCGGCCAGCTGAATACCTGTTCCACGACTACAGCTCCGCCCAGTAGAAAAGGAATTTTTGATGCGATTATTTCAGTAATGGGCAGTAAAAACCCTTCTTTAAATGAATGCTTCCAGATTGAAGCGCCCTTCGCGCGCGCGGTAAGTATATATTCTTCGGCAAAAACACGGCTCATTTCTTCTCGCAAATAACGAACCACTTCACTGATTGTACCGTTACCCAGCCCTAGAACAATGACAGGCAGCATAAAATGAAACCAGCTCCATCCCTGGGAGCTTGAACTAGAGGCGAGAGGAAAAACTCCAAACTGGTGAATTGAAATATAAATGACTATATATCCAAACCAGAAAACAGGTATGGCAGAGACCACATATGTAAATATTGTGAAAAACCAGTTGGTTGGAGTAAGGCCCCGTCTTGCGGAAAGTACGGCTATGGGAACCGCCAGCACAAGAGTCATGATCATGGATCCCGCGGTTAGGTAAACAGTGTTAATACTCACACGAATCACTTCACTTAAAACCGGAAGACCCGTTTGAATTGAATTTCCGAAATCACCTTTAAGTATGTTCCCAAGCCAGGACAGATATTGGGTATACCAGGAAGACGGAACGCTCAAACCCCTCTTGGCTGCATCGCTGACCGCACCGGTGGCCGCCTGTTCCTTAAGCAGGGCATTGAATGGATTGCCGGGTGACAGGAAAAGGATGATGAACACAACAAAACTGACCCCAAGAAGCAGGAGGGCTGCCATTGCCATTTCCCTGATTATCAGTAATGTTATTGGTTTTATTGAAGAGGTTTTCATGTTCTTTTTTTATAATAAACAGGCAGGGTCACTGAAACCCTGCCTGTCCAAAATTCCTGTGATAAAGATAATTACCGCTGTTCCGAGATCGGTATAAACCATTCATCTGCGAATGAAAAAAACTTATACGGGTGAATCGCAACGTGTCTCAGTTTTTTGTTATAACCCGCATAGTTTGTCAGCGTCCATAGAAATGTATATGGGTTTTCATCTGCAATCATTGCATGAAGTTTTCGATTGATCGTTCTTCGTTTTTCATGGTCAAGAGTCAGTTTGCTTTCCACGATAAGACCGTCCACAACCGTACTGGAATATGCACCGAAATTATTCTTCCAGGCTCCTATTTCTGCTGAATGAAAAAGGGATGAAATATCCGCTGAATCATCAAACACCCAGGAAGCAAAAACAAGATCAAACTCATGGTTTAGAAACACATCTTCTTTCCAGGCCAGCCATTCCTTGAACTCCCCGTTAATTTCCACTCCAATTTTTTCAAGATAATTTTTAAAAGCCAGCACCACCCGTTTCACCGCTTCACTCTCTTTCGCGATCGGTACCTTCAGTGATAAGGAAAGCTTTTTTCCATCCTTTTCCAGTATACCATCCTCCCCTTTTTCAAAACCCGCCTGGGTCAGTAGATCTGATGCTTTCTGGGGATCATAGGGATACGGCTGAACATCAAGGTTGTACGCCCAGCTTCCCGGTGCAAATGGACCGGATATTATCGTTCCCTGACCCTGGAAAAAAGAATCAAGCATTTCCTGCCGGTTTAATGCATATGTGAATGCCTGCCGAACCCGTTTATCCGCCAGCATCGGATTTCGCATATTGTAGGCAAAAAACGAATATGACAACGCATTATAAGGCTGTAAAACAAATCGTTTATCACCCTGAATTTGCGGTACATCTCTGTGGTTTACCAGTACAATCATGTCTATGGCATTAAACATAAGTGCCTGGCCCATTATGTTCTGGTCTGCAAACGGGCGGGCGACAAACTTGTTAACATGCGGCCTTCCCTTGAAATATTCTGGATTTGCCATCAATATGACTTCCCGATCCGCCGTAACATTTCTTAAAATATATGGTCCGGTACCGATAGGATTATGGACAAATGGATCTTCACGGGTTAAATATTCCGAATTTTGAGGACCGTGTTTGGGTATGATTTTAAAGCTGAACTTGGCAAGTGCATTTAAAATTGGCCGTTTAAGTGTAAATTTGACGGTATAGTCATCAATTTTTTCTGCCTCTGCAATAAATTCATATCTAACTTTTAGCGGAGTTATTGTCTTTGGATGCATCATGATGTTGTATGTAAAAATAACATCATCCGCTGTAAACGGCAATGGCTCCTCGCCTTCACGCGGATGCCAGTTAACATCCTGCCTTAAATAAAAAGTATAAATACGGCCATCACCTGAGACTTCTGATTTTTCAGCTAACTCTGGAACAATATCCTGTTTCTCATCGATACCGACCAACCCGTTAAAAACGAGCTCGCTGATTCTTAATGAGATCATGTCATTACTCGTAATCGGATCTAAAGTAGCCGGTCGGCCGTATTCACCATAATTCAAATTACCGCCGTCAGGATTTCCGTCATTCTTTGACCCGGCCATTGCCGGGGGTAGTGTAATAACGAAAAGAAAGAATAAAATAACCAGTAGAACACTCGGTAACCTTTTCATAATCTCCTCCTCAAGGTCATTATAGTGCGAAACCTTCGAACAATTGTTATTATATTGTTTAATCAAAAATATATATTTATTTATATGTCCCATCTTTTTACCGTGATTTCCTTTATTTAATAAATATTTTTATCAGAATATCTTTGCATCACCAGCACTTTTTTGTTCCATGGAAT
>JAUVGT010000250.1 GCA_030593645.1 Deltaproteobacteria bacterium | reverse complement strand
GATTAAAGAACGGTTATATTCAGCATGGAGATGGGGGAAAGAATGGCTAAGGAGGAAGCGATAAAGGTTGAAGGTGTGGTTCTGGAGACATTGCCGAACGCGATGTTTAAAGTCGAGTTGGAAAACAAGCATCAGGTCCTGGCGCATATATCAGGGAAAATGAGAATGCATTTTATAAAAATCCTGCCAGGTGATAAAGTGACTGTAGAGCTTTCTCCGTATGATCTTTCGCGCGGCAGAATAACTTACAGATCCAAATAACCGGCATTTGGTTTCGGGTTGATCGGTCGAATGGTTCACCCGGGATTTTATCAAAGGAGTAAGAAATGAAGGTCAGGGCATCAGTAAAGAAGATGTGTTCAAAATGTAAAATAGTCCGCAGAAAAGGTGTTGTAAGAGTGATCTGCGAAAATAAACGACACAAACAAAGGCAAGGATAAAGGAGGAAAGGCTTTGGCAAGGATTGCAGGCGTAGATTTACCAAGGCGAAAGAGGGTCGAAATCGGATTGACCTACATATACGGTATTGGGAAAAGTGGATCAAACCGTATTCTGAGTAAATTGAAAATTGATCCGAATACCAAGACTGATGATCTCTCAGAAGCTGAAGTAAACAGCATTCGAAAAGTAATCGACAGTGAATTTAAAGTTGAAGGTGAACTTAGAACCCAGATATCCATGAATATTAAGAGGTTAATGGATTTGGGAGCATATCGAGGACTTCGTCATCGAAGATCACTTCCTGTTCGCGGGCAGAGAACCAGCACAAATGCGCGTACTCGCAAGGGACCAAAGAGATCAGCTGTTAAGAAAAAAGGCGGAATCAGGAAATAAGTTATTTGTTCAACCGCTTTCAATTTAATATTAACAGATATCAATCATCGATATTGAGATAGAAAACAGGATTTTTTAATATGGCAAAAAAAAATCGTAGTAAAAAGAGGGAAAAGAAAAATATATTAAACGGGGTTGTACATATACAATCGACCTTTAATAATACGATTATTACAGTTACCGACCCTGTCGGTAATGTAATAGCCTGGTCAAGTTCCGGTGTTCAGGGTTTTAAAGGTTCAAGGAAAAGCACACCATTTGCCGCCCAGCTTGCGGCAGAAGATGCTGCCAAGAAAGCCATGGAACATGGAATGAGAAATGTTGAAGTCTTTGTTAAGGGGCCTGGTCCCGGAAGAGAATCTGCTTTACGATCATTACAGGCAACAGGTTTTAATATTATGATCATAAAGGATGTAACACCCATACCTCATAACGGGTGCCGTCCGCCTAAACGGCGCAGGGTGTAATAGTATATGTGAAAAGATTTTGGAATATTAAATAACATCCAAATATATAATGTGTTGGCAGTACTTATAAATTCCTGCTGAAACAGCCGCAAGATTTAGAACATATTATAAAAAGAAACAAGGAGGACAGCTTGGCTCGTTATACAGGTTCGGTGTGCCGAATATGCCGCCGTGAAAACTTGAAATTATTTCTTAAGGGAGATCGTTGTTTTTCTGATAAGTGCGCCTTTGATCGTCGAGGGTATCCGCCAGGTCAGCATGGACAGCGCCGGGGTAGGAAAATATCAGATTACGGCGTTCAGCTTCGGGAAAAACAGAAAGTGAAACGCATGTATGGTCTTTCAGAAAAACAATTTCATCTCTTTTTTGAAAGAGCTGATCGTAAAAGAGGGGTAACAGGAACGAACCTTCTTGTTTCTTTGGAAAGCCGTCTTGATAATGTTGTATATCGGCTCGGATTCGTAAACTCACGCGCTCAGGGCCGGCATTATGTAAAACATAATCATTTTACCGTGAACGGTAAAAAAGCAAATATCCCATCATATTCTGTTAAACCGGGAGATGTGGTTGAAGTTCGGGAGAAAAGCATGAAAAATCAGATGATTAACGATGCTGCTGACGCGGTGGTCCGGAGAGGTATTCCCCAATGGCTGGATCTCGATAAGGAAACTCTTAAGGGTGAGATCAAAGCCGCGCCGATCCGGGAAGACATAACAATGCCGATCCAGGAGCAGTTGATTGTAGAGCTTTATTCAAAGTAAACCATTTGATATGAACCGGTTGTACCTTAAGGTCAGAACGTGTGGATAAGGTATAAACCCTTAAAGATTAAACATAAAACCTGAAATATTCTGGAGATAATAGAATGCCGTCAAATGAACTGATGTACATGAACTGGCGAGAAATGATCAAGCCGGAAAAGGTTCAAATTATCAGCAAACCTTCTTATGGTAAGTTCGTTTGTGAACCTCTTGAAAGGGGAATGGGAATTACTATCGGTAATTCGTTAAGACGGATAATTCTCTCTTCTTTATACGGTGCTGCTATAACAGCCGTAAAATTCGACAGTGTCATGCATGAATTCAGTGTGATACCGGGTGTGCTTGAAGATGTTACCGAAATAATCCTGAGTTTAAAGGAAGTACGTTTAAAAATGGCTGATATCGAACCGAAAACCATTCGTCTTGAAGCTAAGGGAGAGAGGAATGTAACCGCTGGCGATATTGTCAGTGATGATGGAAAATGTGAGATATTAAACCCGAACTTGCATATTGCAAGTCTTAGTGAAAACGCTGATCTGAATATGACAATGACTGTAAAGGTCGGGAAAGGTTATTCCCTGGCTGAAGCGAATAAAGATGAAGAAGCTCCGATAGGTACCATACCTATCGATGCTGTTTTTTCACCAATCAGGCGGGTTAATTATGTTGTGAGTAACGCGCGTGTGGGGCAGAAGACGGATTATGACAAATTGACACTTGAAGTATGGACGGATGGAAGCCTTCTGCCGGAGGATATCGTTGCTTATGCATCAAAAATATTAAAAGAACAAATGACTATATTCATCAATTTCGATGAACAGCTTGAACCTGAGCCGAGTCAGAAATCCGAAGAAGAAGAGAAACCCAAATTTAATGAAAATCTTTATCGGAGTGTTGAAGAGCTTGAGCTGTCCGTTCGAAGCGCGAATTGTCTGAAAAATGCAGAAATAATAAAAATATATCAATTGGTCAGCAAGACTGAAGCAGAGATGCTGAAAACCAAGAATTTCGGTCGTAAGTCTTTAAATGAAATTAAAGAGGTCTTAAATGAAATGGGACTTACTCTGGGGATGAAATTGGAAGGATTTGTACCTCCTGAAGAAGACGAGGAAGAAGGGGAATAGAGTTTTATGAGACATCGAAAAGCTGGTATTAAACTCAATAGAACATCAAGTCACAGGAAAGCCATGTTTCGAAATATGGTGACTTCTTTATTTAAATATGATCGCATCCAAACAACAAATGCCAAGGCAAAAGAATTAAGGCACTGGGCAGATCATCTGGTTACCCTTGCAAAAAGGGGTGATTTGCATGCCAAAAGACAGGCTCTTGCCATAATCCGAGAGAAAGCAGTTGTTTACAAACTTTTTGAAGATGCTGAAAAAAGATTTGGAAAAAAATCAGGTGGTTACACTAGAGTCGTTAAACTTGGAAGACGGCCGGGTGATGCGGCCCCTGTTTCGATCATTGAACTGGTAATCACAGAAACCGTTAAAAAGAAGAAAAAAGCGGTGAGCAAAAAAACAAAACCTGCCGGAGAACAGAAGGCAGAAAAAGCGGATAAAGAGGGCAAAAAGACATCCAAAGCCAAAGAAACCGCTAAAAAAGAGACAAAAGCTTCTGACGTGAAAGAAAAAGAGATCCCGGCTGAAAAGAAGCCCAAAAAAACGGATACCAAAGACAAAAAAGTAACTAAAGCCAAAGAAACCGCTAAAAAAGAGACAAAAGCTTCTGACGTGAAAGCCAAAGAGACCCAAGCTGAAAAGAAGACAAAAGATGTGGATACCAAGGATAAAAAGGCATCCAAAGCTAAAACGACTGTAAAAAAAGAAACACAAACTCCTGACGTGAAAACAGAAGATAAAAAATAATTCAGGATCACTCAGCTATAATACGCCCTGTTTTTAAATAAGCGGGGCGTTTTTGTTTAGAAGTACTTGCAGAACATTCAGAACTTCCACTCAGATAAAATCCCGGTGCTGGGGGGTATACCCGTCTCCGGCGGACTTAAAATATTTCATATTATCCTCCAGTTAAATCATCACTCCGCCTTGGTCATGAGCCTGCTTGAAGGTATTGAAACCGATTCTATAAATTGTATTGATTGACATGTGTGTTAATTATTAGCATTATGACTCTATAGAACCGATCTAAAAAATATGAATCGGAGGATGGAAATGCCGAGATACCTAATTCAGACAATCATAATGACTCTGGTTGTATTCTTTTTGAGTTGTCATTCATTCCATGTATCAAAACCGGAGATTGAAAATCTAAAAGGAGTTTCAGCGAATGATGATGAAAAACTTCAAGCTTCAGCGATGTTGTATTATGCAGCAAAGGATTTAAATGCCATGCAAAGGGCGGTTGAAGCGGCAAGAAGTGCCGGATTTGACACGGCCATATATCATGAAATCGCGGCAGATTTCGCGAATCTGGAAGATCGATTATCGGATCGATTCAATCATCTTGTGGCGGCCCTGATGGACCAGAAAAACGATGTTCCGATGCTGCACTTATATATGCTATCACAAATGTCAATGACACTTAACGAACGTTCGATCACAGAACAGTTGTACAGGAGAATGATAAAACAACATCCCGAACGTTCGGTCAAATCTGCGGCGGCTTATTACCTGGCCGAATCATTATTTATAAAAGGTAAACATGAAGAGATGGAAGAAGCCAGGGCCGTGATAAACCGGGAGATTCCATTCGGTGTTATTGGAACCTGGGACAATGATCAGAGCAAGGGATTTGATTTGGTATTTCCGCCGGAAAAGGAGATAAATATTTCCGGGATATATCCAGGCCAGCTTGTTGATATCGGCTGGAGAACAACGTATGCAAGATCACGTTCAACAAAAACGATAAACTTAAAAGAGATGCTTCATCCGAACGAGTGGGCTGTGTGCTATCTGGCAACTGCTTTTCGTATAAAAATGGAAAGACAATTTGAGCTCAGAATTGCATCAAGCGATGCATTGAAAGTTTGGGTTAATGATGTCCCTGTCTTTGAAAATCGGTATATCAACAATCTGGTTTTTGATGGCATTGTAATACCTGTAACTTTACGCTCAGGTGTAAATCGTATACTGATCAAGAGTGCGCAGAAGCAAGGATCGTGGAAAATTAACGCGCGTATTACCGGCCCCGGAGGACGTCAGGTTGAACCCGGATCTTTCCGCAACCTTCCGGCCGATACTCCGTATTCGAAAGGTGCTCCTCCTGTTGGCGATATGGTTGATATTAAGAAAATTCTCAATCGATATGTTTCAAACGTAAAAAATGAAACACGTCGAAAATTTCTGCTTGTGATGTACGCGGAAATGCTGGGGCTGAAGGTTCAAACAGTGAATTTTGCTGAACAATTCATAAAAGAGCATCCTGAAAGCATTGCCGGACGTTATAATCTCACATTAGCGCTATGGAATAATTCAGAAAGGGGGCGTACATCGGATTTATTAAAGCAACTTTTTGATGACTACGGAAAAGTACTGGTTCAAATCGCGAACAAACAAGCTCGCTTTTGGCGGCAGAACAATTTTAAACAAAAAGCAAGAAAACTTCTGATCAGAACTGTCAAGGAGTATTCTCAACGACAGACAGCCGGAAGAGAGCTCGACAGAATATTTAAAACTGAAAATTGGAAGGAAGACCGTATCAATATCTTAAAAGATATGAATCAAAGACGGCCTGACTGGCCTGCGATTGAATTACTGCTGGCTGCCGCCTATAAGAGTAAAGATTATCAACAGCAGGCCGAATCCATTTATGGAAAGGTGTTTTCAGATTTGCCGGGCAGCAACAAAGTGATTCGTGAGCTGGCACGAATTGAATTAAAAAAACAGAATTATCAAAAGGCGGAAGAATACGCAAAGCAGTTGACAGCATTATGGCCTGAACTAAGATCATCATGGCTGATATTGGGTAATGTCATGCTTGGCTCCGGGGATCTTGCAGGAAGCAGAGAAGTATTTTTAAGGATGATTGAGCTTTCGCCCACATCACCGGATGGTTATCGGCGTAAAGCGGAACTTTCCTACATGGCGGGCAATAAAGAAAAAGCGGTACGGTATTGGGAAAAAACTCTTGAAAGGGATCCGGATAATGAGAACCTCGCAAATCGTCTCGATTATCTTTCACCACCTGTAACCGGTCCCTGGGTCATGGATGTGCCTGATGAAATCGAAATAAAAAAAGCAATAGATTCACGCAGTAAAATAAATTTCAGCAGGGGGGCTGATACAGCACTATTGCTGGATGATATGGTAACAAAACTAAATAGTGACGGCAGCACTGTATTTATAGAGACATCTGTTACACATATATTGAATAAATCGGGGCGTGATAAAATGACAAAATACACAATGCATGGTTCCGGTCACGCCCGGATTTTACATGCTTATTCTGTTGATCCGAAGGGACGAAAAGTAGAAGCTTCATCAATTAGGGGAAGAACAATCCGCTATAGAAAACTAAAAATCGGTTCAACAGTAGTTGTTCAGTACCGCAACGATTCTCCTCCCCGTAAATACCTGGCTCAATACTTTACTGCCAATTGGTATTTCCAGGTTTTCAGGACACAGATAGTAAATTCAAGATATGTGCTTTGGATAACCGAAAACGTTAAACTTTCCGAATTCACAAAAGGTGATATTAAAAGGGAGGAAAGCAGGGAAGGTCAGCTTACACGTATCGCCTGGAACGCGGTCAACACACCTGTACTGGTTCCGGAAGAAAATATGCCGCCATTCGGTGAAGTAGGATGGATGGTAAAACTGACCACGGTTCCGAACTGGAATATGTTTTACAAATGGGAAGAAGCTTTACTGCAGAATGCGTTTCGTGAAAGTCCGGAAATTGTGAATCTGGCTAAAAAATTATTCAAAGGGACTTTAACTGTTACTGAGAAATTGAACAGGATCCAGGAATTTCTAACTACTGAAATACGATATCAGAAGGATTATGAGTACCATATCACCGGTGTAAAACCGCATGCCGCCCCGGTTGTTCTTGCACGCAGGTATGGGGATTGTAAAGACAAGGCCGTACTGTTTATCACCCTGGCAAGGCTTGGTGGTATTGATGTCCATTTTGCGCTGGTTCGCACAAGGGATTATGGCCAGATCAAACGAAGTGTTCCGATGCAGCAGTTTAATCATGCGATAGTATACGTTCCGGTTCAGACAGGTCTTGAACACGAACGGTTCATTGATGCCACGGTCGATGCACTGGATGTAGATATTCTGCGCCGGGATGATCAGGGAGTTTATGCGTTTGTACTGGACGGGAAGGGAGCGTGGAAATGGATACCTATCCCGTTTCAGAAACCATCC
>JAUVGT010000265.1 GCA_030593645.1 Deltaproteobacteria bacterium | reverse complement strand
GTCAACCCTTAATCCTTGAAGTATCTTTAAAGGCCGGTAAAAATGTAAATTGTTTTTACCGGCCTTTATATGACCCGTTTTTATAATAATTGACTTTGTAATGCATCTATGGTGAAAATAGTCATTAGATCTTGCTCATTCCAACTTTATAGAAATAGATCCAAAATAAACAGTACCATGCATCGCATAACGTTATGAAAATTCTGACTGTATCGGACCGTGTGGAGCCGACACTCTATGACAGTTTCGAACACGACCGCTATCATGGAATTGATCTTATTCTTTCCTGCGGAGATCTGCCCCCTGAATATCTCACGTTTCTGGTTTCAAAATTTAATACCCCCTTGTATTATGTATGCGGGAATCATGATATTAGATTCCAGTCAAAAACACCATCGGGCTGCCGAAATCTCCATGCAGAAATGATTCAATTCAGGGGTGTTAATATCCTGGGACTGGAAGGTTCCCGATGGTATAATGGCGGACCGTACCAGTACACAGAACGGGTAATGAAAAGAATTATCAAACGTCTCCGGTTTAAAATCTGGAGGAAAAAGGGGATTAACATTGTGATTACCCATGCCCCTCCACGAAAAATTCATGACGCTGAAGATCGGTGCCATCGAGGATTTAAGAGCTTTCTAAAGCTCATTTACAACTATTCACCTGATTATTTTATACATGGTCACATTCATAAAATGTTTGAGGATCCATCTCAGCGAGTCACACTTCTTAACCATACGAAAGTAATTAACACCTATGGCTATTACATTTTTGAAATCAATTTGGGATAGGCTTACTCAAAATACAAGGACTCAGGAAAAAAGTAAGAATCATGAACCGGAAATCAAAAGCTTCAAAGAAAACCAGGAAAAAGAAGAAGCGTTTGATAAGATCAATCGCGGCATCAAGCAGATTTCGCTTGAACGAATCGTCGGAAGTGTGGGCCGATATCATGATTTTGACAGCACATTCCGTTTAAAGCAGCATCTGCCTCATGACCGATTGAATAAAATTAAACAGGCCATGAAAGATGGTAAGTCTTTACCCCCAATCAAACTTTATCAAATCAAAAACGAATATTATGTTCTTGATGGTAATCACCGTGTATCAGCCGCGAAAGAGCTTGGAAGGCATGACATTGATGCGCGAATCGTTGAGCTGCTGCCATCGGCAAATACATTAGAAAATATGATCTATCGGGAAAAAGTAGATTTTTCCGACAAAACAGGTCTTCCATATTCCATCGAGTTAACAGAAGTGGGTCAATATCAATATTTAATCTCCCAGATCACTCAGCACAAACGTGTTCTTGCAAAAGAAACAGGAAATACTGTATCATTAACAAAAGCTGCTCTCGACTGGCATAAAACAATTTATCATCCATTAACAATCATTATAATGAAGGGAAACCTGATTCAATCATTTCCCGGAAGAACAATTGCGGACCTTTACATCTATATCTCATTTCATCAGTGGGAAAAGAGGGCATCTCGAAAATACGGCATTGGTATTGATCGACTGATACCCAAAAATATGGAGGAATTCCGAAAAAAAATGAGCACTAAAAAGGAAGCTGAATATCCGGACATGCAGCGTGAAATTATCGCTTTTATCCTGGTAAATGTAAAAGCCGGCAGGGAAACCCGAATCATCGATAAGCTTTTTTCCCTGGAAGAAGTTCGGGAGCTGCATTCCATACACGGAAATATTGATATCATTGTTAAAATTGTACTGAAACGGGACCTGCTGGCATCAGACTCGGAAATCATTGCGCACTTTGTTGACAGGTATGTCAGGCGAATATCAGGTATTGCCAGTACACAAACTCTGATTCCCGGCTATTCTAAAATTAAGGGGGATAAATAATGAAATGTGCGGGCTGCGGTGAAAATATTGACCAGATACCTTGTTCAAATTGCGGTTTCGATAAAATCAATCAAAACGTTTCTCTTGATTCAATCATCATCTGTGAGGTGCAATAAAAAAAAGGGGCGGCCAGAATTGCACCGCCCCATTGATTAAGATGATTAGAGATTTGTTAAAACGAATCATTAATGAATTGTAATCTGTCTCGGTTTTTCATCTTCGGGCTTTTGAATCTCAATTTTCAGTATACCATCTTTGAAATCCGCTTTGATTTTTTCAGGATCAAGGTTAGCCGGTAAGGTAAAAGCTCTTTGGAATTTACCATAAGATCTTTCGTTATGGTAATAATCATCCTCTTTTATTTCATTTTCATGAGAACGTTCACCTTTAATCGTTAGAACACGATCTTTCAGATCAATCTCGATGTCCTTTTTGTTCATCCCCGGAAGCTCTGCATTGATCACAAATTTGTCATCCTTCTCATAGATATCAACCTTTGGGTTCCAGCTTCGAAGACTGATATCGTGATCCACCCCATTGCTCGAAAAAAATGAATCATCAAAGAACCGATTGATAACATTATTAAAATTAGTCCCATCATTTCCGGGTATCCATTTGATTGCGTTCATAATAATTACCTCCAAACGTTAGATTGTTTCCAATGAATTATTATCTTTATTTTCCTTAAATAGTATGTTAATCATAAAATGAGATATGTCAAATTAATAACATTACTAATGCACATAATTTATAATAAGTAATGTAACCATTTTCGTTCAATGTTACCCCTGAGAGGAAATAATGGTCAAAAAGAACATCATTGATTTAATAAACAGTATTTCATTACCCAATACATCTTCAGCGGATCTGCGTGGTAAACAGTCGGTGCGTGCGACATTTAAACTGACAAGACGGGCAATCAAAGCCATCAACATTGTTTCAACACATCTTGGGATCAAGCAAAAATCACTTTTTGACCACCTGATTGAGGATGTGCAGGCTCTTAATCTGATTGCCCGCGAAATGGAGTCTTATGAATTTAAAGATCCGGATCGGATTCAGAAAACCTATGTTCTCAGTCGCAGAACCCTCTCATTTCTTGACGATACTTGCAGATCCTTTAATACCCCAAGAGACGCCCTGGTTGAATTGACGATTCAGCGTCTGCTTCCCGTCATCACCAAAGAAAAAGAAAAGCACGAAAAACGTAAAAAGATTCTGGCTGATTTGGGACAATTATTAAAAGAGGGTGAAAAAGTATTGATAAATACTAAAAGAGAAATCGGACCGGATGATCCGGGTTATGACCAGGTTGAAAATGCTGTCACTTCCATTTACAACGCTTATAAACATTTAAACTCATTCATTGAAAGGAGTAAAATCATCGAAGATTTTTAAATGGCTGGAGTAGATATCCGGGTTCAAAGGACCTGGCTTTGGACTTGTTTTGCTTGCATGGGGTTATGATCGGACTAAAGTTTCAGTGCTTTTTGAATGGTTTCGGGGTTGTTCTTTTCCAGAAATGATTTCAGGGATTCAAAAGTAGAAGCCACTGCTTTGGATCTGGTCGCGTAAAATTTCGCTTCAATATCTTTTGTTTTTGTGATCTGTACCAGGCCGGCCATCCGAAGTGTTTTCAAATGGTGTGTAATGGTAGGCGGCCTCAGACGCAACCGCCTGGAAAGCTGCGCCGGTGTCAATGGTTCCCGGCTCAAATATTGTAATATCCTCAGCCTGGTCGAGCATGTAAAAGCCTTTAAGGCGCGTATCAGCAGATCGGGTATGGCCTCGCCATGAACCAGCGAAGCATCTGGCGGCCGCGCGCCGAAAAGGAACAGCTTTCGATCTCTGTTTATCTTTTCATAATAAAGCAGGGGCGTGGACCAGTACGATGGCGCAAGCACAAGCTCCCTGTCATTTAACTCAGGAAAACGAAGCCCCTGAGTGACTTCCTCGATCAAGTCTACCGGTGACATTTTCTCTGCCATTTCTTTGGCATTTGACAGGGCCCGGTCAAGTGCGGACTGTATATATCGTTCTTCTTCAGCGAAAAAGACCTCCTGAAACGACTGGAGCGCTTTCAAATAACGTTCGCCAAACTCTTCTGAATTTGCCCAGCAATCAAGTAACCTATTCTGCTCTTCAGGTGTAAGAGGCTTTTCCTTCTTATCACATCGAGAATAGACTGTTTGAATGAGTTTTCTGTCGTCATCATTCCATGTACCCCGATCCATGATACGTTTAAGCATCTCTGCTACTACCGGATCCGGCTGATCTGATAATAAAGCAAGTACGGGGAGACGTTCTGCCGGAGGTATCTGCCTTAATGACCATAAAATAGTAGCCGCGTCTTTAGGTTCCGGTAAAGAATAGATCCAGTGCAGCGGTACATTGAAAAGCAGTTGGCTTGTTTCCAGGATTTCCCGATCATCAGCAGGAAGCCTGGCTCTCATGCCTGCGGACCAGGCACATCTTAAACCAAAATCGGCCGGATTATGCAGGATTTCAAGACTGATAAAAAAATCGTATGCGGTTCCTTCATCCCAGAGTAAACGCGGAAATTCCAAATTTAGATTCCTTTCAGGATGGAATTAATCATTCTATCGATTCTAAAACGATTATCGAATCGATAGTTCTATTAATTCCACTATTTTTTTGCTCTCATATGCCTGAATTCCCGTTATATTTCAAGAATAATATGCATTTTTCCCTGTACACCTCTCAATACGGATACCCGGTCACATCCATGACCCGTCAGAATATCCGACAGGTCACAGATGGACGGGAGGAGGGCCGTAAAAAATGGATTCGTTCCTTTTTCTTATTTTTCCGAACAACACTTGTATTTTCTCCGAACCTTCGATTCAGGAGCCAACATCGGTTCATATTTATCGATTAACCGATATCCCATTGAAATCAGCAGGTCACCCATTCGAATGAATAAACGTTCTCTCCTTTTTGGCCTGGATTTTCTGGCAAGTCTTAACAGCCCATCAATCCTGGCTTCCTCAATAAACATCTTTTGTTTTTCTTTTACAACAAGCTCTAATAATATGGGGTGCATCTCCATCGGTCCTCCTTAATATATTTCATGTTTGAGTGGTTAATTAGACGTATACCTAAATTAGATGATGGTATAAGTTAGATTATAATCTAATGAAAAGCGTGTCAAGCACTCTTTCGATAATGATTCAAAAAAAATAGAGGTTGGGGGAAAAAAAGAATAATATGGGTTGAAGATTTCAGTCTGAGTTAAAATCGTTCTTTCACAGAGGCTGCCCAACTTGTTAAATATTTAACGTATCAATTTTCTCATACGGGATAATTCCAAACTCGATGCACGGACGCGCCATTCACCTGTATTTTTCTGTTTTCCGATCAGCCAGCCTTTTTTCAACCAATTTGTGACACCATATTCGGTTAAATAAGTCATTTTACTGAAGTCTTCTACGGAATAGGTTTTATCGGTTGATTTCGATTCGTTTTTTGATACAGATTTTTTTTTCGACACCAGGGGTTTCTCTATTTTTACCACGGCTTGTTTAACCGGGGCCGCTTTTTTATTCGAAAGAGTCTTTCTTACCGCAGCTTTTTTTTTGATTACGGGTTTCGTATTTTTGGCTGTGCTTCCGCTTTTCTTAGAAGGTGAAGTTGTTTTCTTTTTTGCTGCAGGCGATTTCCTGGATTTGGTAACCACCTTTTTTAACGGTTTCTTCTTTGATTGATTTGAAAATTCCTGCACCGCTTTAGATTTTAACTGACTTTTTAAGATCATCCATTTCCCGGTTTGCTTGGTTGCCCGAATTCTCCCTTCACGTATCAGTCTGCTGACTTTTGAATTTGGAATTCCTGATAAAGATGAAAATTCGCTGGTTGTTACCCGATCAGCCTTTGATGCCATTGATTTCCTTTCCTTTCTTTTCTATGAACAGTTTAGTATCTGGTAAAATTTGATGGTTTCGTAAAAAGTCCGAATTAGACGGTTTTATAAAAAGTTCAAATTCAAGGCGTGGAAATTTCGTAATCATGAAGCGTACTTATAGTACGTTGAATGATTGCGAAATGCAGCACAACGCAGAAGTTGGACTTTTTATGAAACCGTCAAATTTGAATACCATGTTAAATATTATAGGGAGTCAGGCTCTCACATCCTGTTTCAGTAACCAGGACCGTTTGCTCAAACTGTGCCGACAAGGATTTATCACGGGTTACAGCGGTCCAATTATCCCGTAAAATTTTGAGATGTCTTTCACCCAGGTTGATCATCGGTTCAATAGTAAAAACCATCCCTGGAACCAGCGGCACTCCTTCACCTTTACGTCCAAAATGCGGCACCTGGGGTTGTTCATGAAACTCAAGCCCTATTCCATGCCCAACAAATTCCCTCACCACTGAACATCCATGGTTTTCAGCATACTGCTGAATGGCCCAGCCGATATCCCCGATTTTATTACCCGGTTTTACCTGTGCCATTCCAACGTTCAGGCATTCACGAGTGACAGATACTATTTTCCTGGCGTTGGCATCCGGCTTGCCGATAAAAAATGTCTTATTTGCATCGGCGTAATAACTGTTTAAAATGGAGGTCACATCCACATTTACAATATCACCGTCTTTTAGAACCCGGTCCCCTGGAATACCATGACAAATGACTTCGTTCACTGAAACGCATACACTCTTGGGAAATCCCCTGTAGTTCAAACAGGCCGCTATCGCGCCATTTTCAATCGTAAATTCATGAACAATGGTGTTGATCTCATCTGTCGTCATGCCCGCTTTTATTTTCGCTTCTACAAGATCCAGGGTCTCAATCACCAGTAAACCTGTACGTCTCATACCTTCGATTTCTTCTCTGGTTTTAATCAGGATGTTATATGAATCTGCGTACTTTTTATTCAGATTCACATTTAATTGCACCTTTTTTTTTCGAGCGCAGCATTTTTTATACTTTTTCCCGCTTCCGCAAGGGCAGGGTTTATTTCTACCTGTTTTCATCTGTTTATCTCATTTGGTTTATACGATTCAATTAACACAATTTTCAATATTTGATGGTTTCGTAAAAAGTCCGAATTAGACGGTTTCGTAAAAAGTTCAAATTCAAGGCGTGCAAATTTCGTAATCATGAAGCGTACTTATAGTACGTTGAATGATTGCGAAATGCAGCACAACGCAGAAGTTGGACTTT
>JAUVGT010000052.1 GCA_030593645.1 Deltaproteobacteria bacterium | reverse complement strand
ATACCGAAAGAAGACCTCGGTAACATTTTTGATCCGTTCTTTACCACCAAAGAACCCGGTAAAGGAACCGGGCTTGGTCTTTGGGTCAATTTCATGATCATTGAAAGCCTGAACGGCAGGATTACGGCACAAAGCGAGATCGGGAAAGGAACGACTGTGATTATTGAACTTCCCTTATATGCAGAAGAGTAAAAGTGAAATGACTTCAACACAATCAACTTAATGAATTTTACGGTGAATATGATTAAGGAAATGGAAAAAAATACGAAATCCAAAACGCTTTTGGTTATTGATGATGAAGAGAATATGCGTCATATGCTTTCCTCTATATTGAGTAAAGCGGATTATTCGGTTGATACCGCAGCAAACGGTAAGGAAGGTTTGAAGATGCTGGAAAGGCGCGAGTATGATTTTATTCTATGTGATGTTAAAATGCCGGAAATGGATGGGATGGAGTTTTTAAAGGCGGCAAAGGGGAAAATTGGTGATACCACAGTTATTATGATGTCCGCGTATGGTACGATCGATACCGCCATACAGGCTATGAAACTTGGCGCGTATGATTATATTTCCAAACCGTTTAAAGGTGATGAAGTTAAATTGACCCTTAAGAAGGCTGAAGAACGGGAAGCCCTGAAAAAAGAAAATATCAGGCTAAAGGAACAGATCCGGAAACTTGACGAGGGGAACAGCTTTGGTAAAATGGTGGGTCAAAGCAAACCGATGAAAGCGGTGTTTCAAATGGCTGAAAAAGTGGCTCAATACGATACAACTGTTTTGATTGTTGGGGAAAGCGGTACCGGGAAAGAGCTGATTGCCAGGGGGATTCATTACCATGGAGAGAGATCAAAGCTTCCCCTTGTACCCATTAATTGCGGAGGAATACCGGAAAACCTATTGGAAAGCGAGCTGTTTGGGTACAAGAAAGGCGCTTTTACGGGAGCTGACAGGGATAAAAAGGGCCTTTTTGAAGAAGCGAATCATGGAACAATATTTCTTGATGAAATCGGTGAATTGCCTCAGGTTCTTCAGGTCAAACTATTACGAGTTTTACAGGAAAATGAAATCCGGCCGATCGGTGACTCCAAAACGAAGAATATCGATGCCAGGGTCATTACAGCAACATCAAAGAATCTTGAAGAAGAAGTGCATCAGGGACGTTTTCGTGAGGACCTTTTTTATCGCCTTAATGTTCTTACCATTAATTTACCCCCGCTCAGAGAACGAATGGAGGATCTTCCGCTTTTGGGACATCATTTTATTCAAAGATTCAATAAGAAATTCAATAAGCATGTCGCTGGTGTCGACCCCGCTGTGATATCGATATTTCAAAAGCACCAATGGCCCGGAAACGTCAGGGAATTGGAAAACTTAATTGAACGGGCAATTGTGCTGACCGACGAGACTATACTAAAACCTGACCATTTCCCGCCGGAAATCGGCGCATTGTCGGATAAGGGTGATCTGGAACAACTTTTTAAAGGTCATTCTTTAAAGGAAGCACAGAAGGTTATCGAAGAAAAATTGATTATAAAGGCTCTCAGGGAAACAGGTGGGAATCGTACTCATGCTGCCAGGCTTCTTGAAATCAGTCATCCTTCTTTGCTCAGCAAGATTAAGGCGTATGGGATAACGCTGTAAAAAAAGAAGAACGCTTGTCCGCCAAGGCTATGGCGGACAAGCGTTCTTTTTTTTAGTCAATGGCCCATTTGATCAGCATGCTTCCCCAGGTAAAACCAGCCCCAAAGGCGGAAATGACAATCCAGTCTCCTTTTTCAAGTTTATTTTCCTGGTAGGTTTCAGACATGGCAATGGGTATGGTTCCAGCGGTAGTATTTCCATACCTTTCAATATTGATCACCACCTGATCGGGGTTTAATTCCATTTTTCTGGCTACAGCATCAATGATTCTCAAATTGGCCTGATGGGGAATCAGAAACTTAATATCATTCCCTTTAAGGCCGTTATTTGTTAAAATTTGTGCTGAGACCTCTGCCATGTCGGTTACGGCGCGTTTGAAAACCGCTTTGCCATCCTGGCAAATAAAGTGCATTTCTTTTTCAACAGTTTCATGACTTGCCGGGTGGACACTGCCACCGCCTTCTATATAAAGCAAATTGGCACCGGAGCCGTCGGTGTGAAGGATGGAATCGTATATTCCCAGTTCATCATTTTTTGAGGGTTCGAGCAAGACGGCACCTGCACCATCACCAAACAAAACACAGGTATTGCGATCTTTATAATTTACGATCGAACTCATTTTATCTGAGCCGATAACAAGTACTTTTTCATGCTTACCGGATTCAATAAATTGGGATCCCGCGGATAGGGCATAGATAAAACCTGTGCAGCCTCCGTTTAAATCGAATGCCCAGCTGTTGTTTGCATTCAGAGCTTCCTGGACGATTGGGGCTGCCGCCGGGACCGGACTATCCGGGCTCACGGTTGCCAGTATAATGAGCTCGATTTCATCAGCGGTCGTATTGGTTTGTTCTAAAACCTGTTGTGCGGCCTTTGCAGCCATATAGGAGGAACCTTTATCCTTTTCCAGGATTCTTCTTTCTTTTATCCCTGTTCTGCTGATGATCCATTCATCGTTTGTTTCAACAATTTGTTCGAGGTCTTTGTTAGTCAGTTTCCGATCAGGTGTAAAATGTCCGACACCAGTAATCGCTGCTTTCATTAAATCCTCCTTAATATACAATTTTATCATATCCGGCACTCAAAAAATCTTTTGCCGAAGCAAGGCACATTATCATATGATATTTTAGGATGCAATACATTTCATCATGTAACTCCGGCGTCTATAAAATGATAAAATGATCTATAAAAACAGATAGATATATATTTAAACCGGTTACGGTTTTGATCAAAAAATACGTATAATCGGGAATTACCGTTATCAACGGGTGAGTTGTCTGTGACGGGATTCTATGCTACCGTATACAGGAGTAATGATAGCGGTGAAAAGTGAAAAACGAAAAGTGGATACAGGAGGGGAACATGGAAAAAAGTGACCAGTTTAAGAGGATCCTGATTCGGATATACGGAGAAAGAATTGGACTGAAGGCATTTGACAGAATTTTTCAATTAATCAAACAATACCCGGTTCAAACTAAAACGCGTGACGGTTATTTCAGTCAGGATGATGTGATTCTGATCACATACGGTGATACGCTCTGTCGTGAAAATCAGGCTCCCCTGGCTACGTTTCATGAATTCGCGCGAAAATATCTGGCGGATACCTTTTCGGCCGTCCATTTTTTACCTTTTTTTCCGTTCTCATCGGATGATGGTTTTTCTGTTATAGATTATTATTCAATTAATCCTGAACTCGGATCCTGGGATCATATCAATTCCATTGGCAGCGAATTTCGACTGATGTTTGATCATGTACTGAATCATATCTCATCAAAAAGTGAATGGTTTAATCATTATCTTGATGGTCAGGAGGGGTATAAAGAATTAGCAATCGAAGTCGATCCATTGATCGATTTGTCAATGGTAACAAGACCCAGAGCGTTACCTCTATTGACAGAATATACGAAAAAATCCGGAAAAAGCGTTCATGTCTGGACTACATTTTCTGCGGATCAGATCGATTTGAACTATAATGACATCGATGTGCTTGAGAAAGTACTTGAAGTACTCCTTTTTTATATCAGTCAGGGCGCGACCATGATTCGTTTTGACGCGATCGCCTACCTTTGGAAGGAAATCGGTACGTCCTGCATCCATTTACCACAGACTCATGATATGGTTAAATTGTTTCGCTGTTTGTTTGACCTGGTGGCTCCTGACGTCATTATTATTACTGAAACAAATGTACCCCATGATGAAAATATCAGTTATTTTGGTAACGGCAGCGATGAGGCGCAGATGGTTTATAATTTTACTCTGCCGCCGCTTCTCATTTATACTTTTTTAAAGGAAAATTCAATGGTGCTTTCCAAATGGGCCAAAGGGCTTGTCCTGGAATCTGAAAAGAACACGTTCTTTAATTTTACAGCGTCACATGATGGTATTGGGGTCCGCCCGCTGGAGGGTATATTGCCTTCTTCCGAGATAGACTATATCGTGGAACACGTCAAACAAAAGGGCGGCGATGTTTCATATAAAAAAAATTTGGATGGTTCTGAAAGTCCTTATGAGCTCAATATCACCTATGTGGACGCGTTGCTTGAAACAGAAAAGGAATCCGGGAAACCGGATATCACGAGGTTCATGGCCGCGCAGGCAATACAATATGTTTTACCCGGAATACCGGCCACATATATTCACAGCATACTTGGTTCAAGGAACTGGAAAAAAGGTGTTATCCAAACCAGGCGGGCCAGGACGATTAACCGCGAAAAATTGAATATTGATTTGGTTTTGAGTGAATTAGAGAATCCTGATTCTCTGAGATTCCAAATCTTTAATTCATATGTCAGTTTAATTCGGACGAGGAAAAAACAAACCGCATTCCATCCGAACGCGATGGTCAAAATACTTGATTTGGGCCCCGGAATATTCGGTATCATTCGATATCACGGCGATCAAACAATATATGCTCTAACAAACATATCATCCCATGATGTGAGTGTAAAAATTTCCGAAGACAATATTCCGAAACAGATGCAGGATCTTCTGACGATGGAATGGTATGATACAGGTTTATTAGTATTGGAACCTTATCAGTATCTGTGGTTGAATCAGGTCTAATTTTATGGGTTTGCTCGATTTTTGAGATAAGCGACGCAATCAATTATCCATCACCATTGATTTTTTTTCTTAATTTTCCCGAGCATTTGAATGTCACAACTTTTCTCGCTCTCAGGGTTAAATCAGAACCGGTTGCCGGGTTTCGTCCTCTTCGCTGGTCTTTATTCTTAATACTGAATTTACCAAATCCTGAAATCAGAACATTATCACCTTTTTCCAGTGTATTTTTAATGATTTCCAGGAGAGACTCCACTATATCCACAGATTTCTTTTTTGTAAATCCGAGATCATAAACATTCGAGACAATATCGTTCTTGGTTAATGCCATAGCGCCTCCTAAAAGAAATTGTAATGTTGAAGTTTGGGATATTTAAATTAAAATAGAATTAGTTGTTTGTTATCTGCTTATTCGCAGGATTTTTGAAGAAACCGTAACACCTGTATTCTGTTATTGTAAAACATCATTCGCCGCATTTTCTTTACCATTTTCCCCCGGGGTGTCTTCTTTTTTTTCAGGCATTACCTCTTCCACTCGTTTCATTATATTTTTCACACTTATTGTAATTTCGTCAATCTCAGCTTTCAATTTAGTATCATCCGGGTCATCATTCATTGATCATTCTCCGTTACCATGTGAACAAAAAAATAGATTCAATCCAAAATCAGTTTATCGCTCTGTATATGGAAGAACTATTTTCCGTTTGTTCGATAATAGGTTCATGTTGTCCGGTTAGTAATGTTTTGTAACTACTTAAAATATACGGAAAAAAATGATATGTCAAGGAGCGAATTCAGAAAATGTAAAAGTGGTTTCAAAAATTCCTTCCCGGTCCAATTTTGATGGCGGGGCAAACCCGCTTCCAGCTGGTTTGCAAAATGTAATATGTATCAATTGATATGGTTTTTTTTTGATTGCCATGCCAGGTAAAAGGGTAACTTACAACTCGATCGATTCATCAAGGATATTAGCGATAAGTTCGGGATCGTTTATCATTTCTTCTTCAGCAGTCAGGGTTTCAAAATACGCTTCAATTATTTCTTGATGATTTGAAAATTTACCCTTTAGTATGTGTTTGAATTCTTTTAACCCGGGATCTTTTAGAAGGTTATCAATTTCATGTGCTCGTTTACCTAATTGGCGGCAATATTTATCAATAATTGTTTGGGGTGCGGTGCCCCTTCTTTTAGCAACCAGCTTGGTGGCTTTCGGGCGTGTGCTTCCATTGATAAATATTTCGTATAGCACTTCAAAAATTTGGGATAGAGCTTTGGGTACACCATCGATGGTTACGGGTTCTGATGCATCAAAAACAGATGTGTTTTTTTCTTTAAAGATCAGTCGATTCAGCACGGAATTGGGTGTATCTTCAAAGGGTTCCGCAAATTTTTTTAAATAATTCCAGAGGTTATCATCAATCTCAATTTTATGCATTTTCATATGATTCCCCAGTTTTTGTTTAGCCGAAAGGGTAACCCTAAGAATACTGGCTTGTTCTGTTCTATGCGGGTTGTTCCAATAAATAAATCGTGAAAATAAAAAGGGTTAAGAGCCGATGGGGTTTCAAATTCTATGAACATCAGGGATTGCGAGATTATTTTAACTTTTTTAAAATCATCTCGGCACGTTTTTTCTCAAGACGAACCAGAACGTAGTAATAATTTGAAGGGCCATAGTCGCCTTCCCGGTCATACCAGCGTTCAATCACTTCTGTAAAATTAAGTTCGGTATCGGACAACGCCTCTATCAGTTGTTGTGAATACTCATTTTCGTTCGAGCTGACAACCAGATTGTGGCTTCTAACGTGGGTAACAACAGTTTGGCCAAGTTCAGCCCGCGCACGGTAGATTGCCTGGTTCCAGGCGTCTTTAACCTTCCTTGTCTGCCCTGAAAGACCAATCGCATAGAAAAATTGATTGTCATGAGGGGTTGAATTCAGCCATTCGGGGATATTTACTGATTTGGATTTTGGTTCAGGGCTGATCTCGCAGCCGGATACCAGGAATATAAAGAGAATGGTTGACAGGATAAAAATTCGTAAATAACATTGTTTCATATTTCCAATCCTTTTAGTTACTTATTGGTTAAATCAATGATTTTCTATATCAATTTAATTACGGTCGTCAGCCTAGCATGGAGCCAGGAGATAATTTTATACACTGCGATTTAGAGATTTCGGTTTTTAATGTCGACACTGTATTTTGACTTACACTTTAATTATAATCCAAATCGGAGTAAATTACCAAGTAAAAAAAATGAGAGGCTGCTTTTCAGAGGGGATTGGACCGGGTTTTATCCTTCAAATCGGATGAAATGAATAAAGACGATACCGATTATTTGAGTTGCAGGGGCAGGTTCTAAACCTGCCCCTTATGAGCCTTTACAGTGAGAAAAACAATGTGGCTGCTTTTAAATCAAGACTGATTTTCGAGGTATTCGGCTTCGGCTTTACCTTTTTCTTCATCCACGAAATATAATAAAATTCCTCCGATGACAAAGAGTATCAGTAAAGACCCGATACTCCAGCGGGAAGCCAGCTGCCCAACATATTCCATCTGTTCAGGGGTCGGAGAAGATGGCATGAGGATTCGTCTTGCGATAAGTCCCACAGTGGCCATTAATGCCGGACCGATGATTACAGCAAATTTTCCCAGCATATTGTAAAATCCATAATATTGCGCGGCTTTGCTTTTCGGAATCAAGCGTGAGTAGTAGGAACGGCTGAGGGCCTGGATACCTCCCTGTACCAAACCAATAGATACAGCAAGCATATAAAATTCGTATTTTTGGGTCATCAGTGTTCCCCATACGGTAATACCCATATATAAAAAAATGCCAAGAAAGATCGATTTTCGAACCCCCCAGGCCATACCCAGTTTGCCATAACCAAGCGCTGCCGGGAAAGCCACGAATTGAACAAGCAGGAGCGCGATAATCAGATCAGTGTCACTGAACCCGATAGATAGTCCGTAATCCACTGCCATGCGTATGAATGTATCAACACCGTCAATATAAAACCAGTACGCGAGTAAAAATAAAAAGACGGTTTTTAAATGTTTGAAATCCTTTAATGTTCCTCTTAATTCATCGAATCCCTGGCGGATAAAACTATCGGATCCTGATGGGGGGCGGTCGAGTTTTTTTTCCGGCACCCATATGATTGTAAAAACAGAAAAGCCTCCCCACCATACGGCGACTGAGAGAAATGAAAATCTAACGGCTTGAGCCTTATCAGCAAAACCAAACCATTCCGGATAAAGTGCCCACAGTACGTTTATGAGAAAAAGCAACCCGCCTGCAAGGTAACCACAAGAATATCCCAGGCAGGATATGTAATCAATATTATCCTTATCAGACACAGACGGCAGCAGTGAATCATAGAATATGTTGGCCCCGGTCCAGCCGATCACGCCCGTAACATAAATAAGAATTGCCATTGCCCAGTTACCCTTTGAAATAGTAAAAAGGGCGGCAGTCATTAGAATACCCAGGTACGCAAAACCAATCAGAAACTTCTTTTTGGCCGATTTTTTGTCTGCGATTGCGCCTAAAATGGGTGCTGACAGGGCAATGATCAGTCCGGCGATGGAATTTCCATATCCGAGTATTGCTGTACTTTCATTTGCATTTGCGCCGGAGCTCCAGTAATTTTTAAAGAAGATCGGGAAAAAACCAGCCATTACAGTTGTGGCAAACGCGGAGTTCGCCCAGTCATATATCGCCCAGCCCCATACCGCTTTCTTTTTCTTGTCCATTTGATTTTCCTTTTTGTTCTTGCGCTCTAATTATAAGTATACATCCTTTCATGAAGCCGTTTGGCCCGCAGGCAGAATGCTTCGAGTTTGGCATTGATCAGCTGCGGGAAAGCAGATCCATCACTTTCAATGGCCAGGAACGGGAGATCTTCAAAATTCGTTAAAATCGCCTGCAGCGATTTATTTTTTGGATCTGAGGCGGTCTTATCTTTCTTGTTCATGATTTCCATCAAAATGGCTTCGGACAGGCGATTGGGCATGCAGCCGAACGGACCAATGGCAATGACTCCGCAGGCATATGATGCGATTTCGGAGAGAGAGCTGCCTACCGTTAGTACGGCTTCACCGGTCAGGTTGGATGATATGAAAGGTGCCGCGGTTTTTATAATCGATTTAATATTTATGGGTCCCGCGTGGACAAGGCCTGAAGATGACAGGGCCGCTTTTATCCGCTTTTCATATCGGTGTTTGAATTTTATTTTCAGGAAAAGTTTCACTTTTTCAAGAATTGTCACATCGTACTCTGATAAACCTTTATTTACAAGATAGTCAGCATAATTCATCCATTCTATAATCGGTGAGCATATGACAGCATACCCTTTTTCAGCCAGATATTCCGTAATATTTCGACGGGACAGGGAGTCCCGCCGAACAAAAATTTCACCGACCAGGGAAATTACAGGTACTGAATCAGGTGGACGGTTAAGAGGAATGTTCTTAAACCGCATGGCTGTTTTAATAAGCTGGCGTTCCACTTGAGAAAATTTTCCTGTTTCCAGTATACCAATAATTGAATCCAATTCCGTTTCAAATACAGCTGTTGCAGACTCTGTATCTTTGGCATTGGTGAGCAGCATTGACCTGATATCCTCCATGACATCCGACACCACCAGGGCCCACCAGCACCGGCGCTCAAAATCATGGCCCAGTCCCGCGTACGCATTCTCTGATGACAGGGATAGCAGAGAAACATCCGGGATTTCCAGCCTCTTGACAAGGTCTTCCATGAAAATCGAGTATTGACCGAACCTGCAAGGTCCTGAACCGCCGGCCATAAAATATATGACTATTTCATCGGGTCGTCTTTTATGTCGAATGTAATTTAAGAGTGTTCCGGTGGTTAGTATCAGGGGGAGGCATTCTTTACAGGATGTATTGGCACGGCCGGTTTTAAGTTCAGCTTCACTTGCCGGAGGATATGGCACCACGTTAAAATTTTTTCCTTTAAACGCGGCTGCCAGACAATTCGTGGAAATACGGCCCATTGACGGGAGGAGCAGAGTGACTCTTGGATCTGTCAAAGAAAGTTTCTTTCCTGACGATGTGATCACATATTGGGAATGATTGTTGACTACGGTTTTCGCGGATGTAAATGTTTTGTTTTCGGGTACGATCATTTTTTGGGCAGTAAGCTGCCTGTAGGCGTATACGATGTCGAGGAAAGCTTCGATCCTGGTCTCAATGCCCGCGTCTGCTGTGTGGCTGTCAAGTTCTAACGTGAGGGACGGTTTTTGTCCCATGATATCCCGAAAATATCCGATAATAAACGAATCCGGGCCGCATGAAAAATTGGTGATATAAGTACCGAAAAGCTGTGGGTGGTTTTTTACAAATCTCGCGGTTTTCAGAATCAGCTGACCCATGCCCCAATACATGTGACGTTTGGCCTTATTGTCTCCATGAGGAATAAAATCGAGAGGAATCACACGAACCCCGCGGGACGCGAATTTTCGGGGGATACCCATATGCGCTTCATCCACAAACCCATTATAAGGCCTGCCAAATATCACAATACCGACTTCGTCCGGATGGGATTCAAGTTCAGCCAAAACCTGCTCCCCTTTATTCTTCATATCATCAAAGCATTTTTCCTGAGCGGATATTGCCATTTCAAATGCTTTTTCTGAGGCCTTTCTATCTTTGCCGATCCGGACAGCCGTTTCGAGTAACGGCTGCTTTGCCTGTGTTAACCCATGTTTCAAATTAATCAGAGGGCTTAAGACCTTTGTCCCATTCGCTTTTAAAGCATCGAGTTTTTCCCTGAATGTTGCCTGAAGGAAGAACGTTTCACCTTGAACAAAGGGACATACCTGTGAACTTGAATTTCCATTTTGTGCAGGTATGGATTTAAAATGAGGCATAAATAGATATTCCGGAGGATTTTTCATGGACAGGAGTGAATGAAAAAAACCATGCGCCAGTTCAGCCGGAAAACAGAAGGCTGCGTTTTTCTGGTTAATACCTTCCGGGCTGGGAGTATCCGGAAGAACCGTTTCAAGTCCCAGCTCTTTGAAAAAAACAGCATAAAGGGGATAGTAGGTATTCACTACAAAACTTCTGTTGATGCCGATCCTGTCACAATGTTTACTGACACTGATGTTTGCTGGTTCTGTGTGATGGTTTTTAAATACCAGTTCCTGCCTGGCATGAACCAGGTCGAGGTTTCCCGCATCATATTTTACTTTGTTTCGAATATTGTAGTAACGGTTACAGGCTCCTCCGAACGGGTATTTCTTATTTTCAAGTTCAATGATGGCAATTTCACATCGCCTGTCGCATTTTTGTTTTCCTCCCCGGCATATGAAAGGCTTATTATATTTAACCTCCCTTTCAGCCAAAATCTTTAAATCAAACTCTTTTTCTTTCATTAACCCCATTTCAATACGCTTTTTAACTTCGAGTGCGACTCCAAACGCACCCATAAGGCCGGGTTCCGGCGGAACAATAATCGGTTTTCCTGTGAGTGCTGCCATGGCCAGCGGGACCGAGCTGTTATAACAGACACCGCCCTGCATAAACACTTTTTCGCCCACAGGCCGGTTGCCCTTAACTCGATTTGCATAATTCATACAGATAGAATATACGAGACCCGCAACGATATCCTCATGGTCAATCCCTTCATGAATCGCGTTTTTTATATCAGACGCGATAAATGCCGCGCACTGGTCATTGAAATTCGGAGGTCGTTTTCCTTTCAGCGCAACGGGTGCGATATTTTCAGTTTTTATACCCAGCGTTTCAAACGCGGCTTCCTCTAAAAACGAGCCTGTACCGGCTGAACATGCTTCATTCATCGCGTAGTCAGACGGAACTGAATTTGTAATATAAGTATACTTGGCATCCTGGCCCCCGATTTCAAAAAGTGTATCCACTTTCGGGTCAAAATAGACCGCAGCCGTAGCGTGGGCGATGATTTCGTTTATGATTCCGTCTGTAAGGGCATGAAGACCGGTAATCTGGCGGCCGGACCCGCAAACACCAAGGCCGGAAATGGATATTTGTGATGGGTCAATATTTTTTTCGATTTGATTTAGAATTGATGAATAGCATTGCCGTGAGGCACCCACCGGGTCTCCGTTGGTTCGGAGATAAACAGAGGCGAGCATTGCACGATTGTCTTTGTGTAACAATATCGCCTTTGTGGTTGTTGAACCCACATCGATACCGAGTATACATTCATCACCCGGCCTGACTTCATTATATTCCATGGATTTAAATTCCACCATGTTTTCAAAGTCTTTTAAAGGTGGAAGTGTATCAAATGGCGTTGCTTTTTTTATAAATAGATCGGAAAAACCGGGAAATTCCGCACTTTTATTTTTAAGACCCCACAAAGCCGCGCCAAGCGCTTCAAAATAGGGCGCCTGCCCGGGAACAATCAAACCCGGTATTTCACGGCTCAAGTAATCGATCATCAATGTATTGCGCGCGGTACCGCCTATGATCATAATATCCTGAAGCTTTATCTTTTTAAGTAATTCAAGGATTTTACTGGCCATCATCCGGCACAATCCGGCAGTCACTTTTGATTTTGGGGTACCCTTGTTAGTAGCGTGGGTGCAATCTGATTTACAGAATACAGAACATCGTCCGGATACAACATATGGATCTTTTGTGTCCGCCCATTGTGATGCATCTTCAAGGGATACATCCATTCTTCGAAGCTGCTGCAGATAAAATTCACCTGTACCTGATGCGCATTTGTTACCAGTTACCACATTTGAAATCCGTCCATTATGATTAAGAACATAAATCATGAACGTTTCACCGCCCGCTGATACGATGGCAGGGCATGAGACATTTTCTGGTTTTACATGCCGATATGCCAGTTCAACCGCTTCCGGTTCGGGGATTGAGGTCAGATTGATAAAATCACGAAACTTGCGGCCTGTGGCAACAATCCTGTCAAAGGAGCCGGGATTCAACCCATTCAGGGAAGACATAAGAATATTCTTCGGGTTACCTTCATGCGCTTGCAGGGAATATTCAACAATACGGGGTTTCATTTCTGTCTCATGGGCCGACCCCTCTCTAGTGTCCAGTTCAAGCTGGACTATTGAGATCGTGGACGCACCAAGGCAAATGCCGAGAGATCTGATTTTTTTATTCCTGTGGATCTTATTCTCAGACTGAAACATTAATTATAACCTTTCCTGCTAAAATTGATGGTTTCGTAAAAAGTCCGAATGAGACGGTTTCGTAAAAAGTTCAAATTCAAGGCGTGCAAAATTTGTAATCATGAAGCGTACTTATAGTACGTTTATAGTACGTTGAATGATTGCGAAATGCAGCACAACGCAGAAGTTGGACTTTTTACGAAACCGTCAAAATTGATCACTCACATCTTCCACATCTTCTTCACTTTTATTTAAAACATGTTTATTCAGCCACGCTTTTATTACAGCGTGTACAAGTGTCGCAAGGGGTATCGCAAAAAAAAGGCCCCATATTCCCCATAAACCGCCAAAGATAAGCACAGCCAGGATGATCGCGATCGGATGCAGGTTAACGACTTCTGAGAGCAGAAGGGGAACCAGGAGATTACCATCAAGTATCTGTATAATGGTATACGCGATTAATGTATAGAGAAAATCTGAACCCCAGCCCCACTGGAAATAGGCGATTAAAACCACAGGTAAAAACATAACTGTCGCACCGATATAGGGAACAAGTACGGAAAGACCGATAAATAATGAGAGCAGCAGCGCAAATTGAATCCCGAGAAGGGTAAAGGTAACAAAAGTGACCGCCCAAACTATTATGATTTCCCAGACTTTACCACGGGCATAATTTGCTGCCTGCAAGTTTACTTCGTGCCATACTTCAGTTGCCAACCCTCTGTTGTCCGGTCGAAATTGTTTTACCCATTCGATAATTTTGAACTTGTCTTTTAATAAAAAGAAAACCAGGAGAGGGACGAGAATAAGATAAACAAGAATAGAGATAAGGCCGCGTACCGATTTTATGGAGAGTGTAAGGATGTGCTGCGCCAGGGTGGTCAGTTCTCTTGTCAGAAAATCGAGAATCTGTTTGATCTGCGGTTCGGAAATAAAATCCGGATAACGTTCAGGCAGGCCCATCAGCGCATTTTGGCCCGTGGCCAGCATTGTGGGCAGCTGCTGTAGAAGTTGTCCGATTTGTCTGGATAAAAGGGGCAGCAGCCAGATAATAATCAGTACAAAACAGGACATAAAAAATGAGAAAACAATCATGACAGAAGCAATGCGGGGTAATCGAAGATATTTTAGCCAGCCGACCATACCTTCAAGCAGGTAGGCAATAATAATGCTGGCGAAGACCGGTATAAGCATATTACCCAGGAGAAAGATAACAATAAATCCTGATACAAGCAGAAAACCCAGAATCACTACCTGGGGATCAGAAAAACGCCGGTCAAGCCATTCGCGAATAAATAGAAACATATAATATCCTTAACTTATGCGTATATAACGAAATCGTTTATTCTTTTTTCATTGCTTACCATTTTTTAGCTGATTTCAAAATGAATTATTATAAATAAATGTACTTTTTGCTATGAAATGATTGGGCTTATTTATTTTTAGGGTTATTTGTGCCATAATGGGCGCAAATTAAATAATTGTGAATGAACAGGTAATATGCTGAAAATATAATAATTTATTGGACGCATAGATAAAGTATTATTATTTTTATCATTGCCCCTATGGATTGAAAAACCATCACGAATAAAAAATAAAATGTCAAAATCACTATATAAAAAAGTCGGAATCGCGGCATTTATAATGATGGCATCGGTCTTTTTGAGCCGTGTCATAGGTGTTTTCAGGGAAATGGCTATGGCTAATATCGGCGGAGCAAGCGGCGAAGTCGATGCTTATCTGGTCGCATTTATGATTCCTGATATACTCAATCATATTGTGGCCAGTGGATTTCTCTCGATGATATTTATCCCAATTTTTACTCGGTACCTTACAGAGAAGGAGGAAGACAAAGGTTGGGAAGCATTTTCAGTGATTATGTCCTGTTTCGGGGGGATCGTACTGGTACTTATTATTATCGCGATTATTTTTACACCCGAAATTATATCTGTCGTTGCGCCGGGATTGAAAGAGCCTGAATACAGAAAAATTGCAATTAAGATGACGCGGATTATTATGCCTGCCCAGTTTTTCTTTTTTGCCGGCGGATTATTAATGGCGGTACAATTTTCTAAAGAAAAATTTTTTATTCCCGCACTGGCCCCTCTTTTATATAATCTTGGGATCATTGGAGGAGGTCTGTTATTGGGCCCACGTTGGGGAATGGAGGGCTTTTCCTGGGGCGTTCTTGCCGGGGCCTTTATTGGTAACTTTGTTGTGCAGTATTATGGGGCCAGAATGGTTGGCATGAAGTTTAAATGGCTATTTGTTTTCAAACATCCTGATTTTAAAAATTTTTTCCTGCTGGCACTCCCTTTTATGATCGGGTTACCTATGATGTTTTCTACGGAAATATTTTTTAAATTTTTTGGATCTTATATGTCCCGCGGCAGTATTTCATGTTTAAACTACAGTTATAGAATTATGCTCATGCTCGCAGGATTTTTTGGTCAGGCTATTGGAATGGCCATGTATCCATTTATATCAAGAATGATCGCAGAGAAAAATTTACCGGAAGCAAATAAACTCTTGAACAATATTTTACGTATTATAGCTATTGTAATACCCATTTCCATACTACTAATGGTACTCAGGCATGAGATCATCTTAACACTTTATCAACATGGCAGCTTTGATACAGCTGCAACAGATTTAACAGCTCAAACACTTTTTTATTTTCTGATTGGCGCGTTTGCTTTTTCCGCACAAACTGTGGTTGTAAGAGGCTACTATGCAATGCAGGATACACTTTTTCCGGCAATCTTTCTGACTATTGTGGTTTTATTAAGTATTCCCATATATTATTTTGCAATGCGAATTATGGGCACAAAAGGGATTGCATTGGCCGTTTCACTGTCAGTAATCATACAGGTAATATTGTTATATGGTTTATGGAGCAGGAAAAGTAAAAATAGGGAAAGCCGTAAAGTTTTTTTCTTTTATATAAAAATTCTTATTATCAGCCTTACGATCGGCATATTTCTTGAGTGGTTTAAAACCGCGATGCTCCACGGGATTGATATTACAACGCGGACGGGCAGTCTCTTGGTTTCGGTTATCACTGGTACAGTATTTGTGGTATTACTGGTATCTGCCGGAACAATTTTTAAAATTGATGAGATCAATGAACTGATTAAGAGGATCGTGGATAAGTTCAAGATGAAAAATGAAAAGAGTTAGAATTTAAACGCACCAGATCGATGGCAGGATATCACCTGTTTTTGCATCGATCTATTTACTCCGCCTGACAGTCCCATTCTCTCCGATGAATTTTCCCGCCATACCTGAATTTATTTTGGATTCTCTATTGTTGCTTTTGTTTCTTGAGTTTTCTTACCGTTTTTTTTATTCGGCTGAATGATATCAATAGGAGCCCGGAGGGTTTTTTTCATTAACCCCAAAATACGGGATCCGACTTCTTCGGGGGGGAGGGCAACGATCTTGTAATTCGAAAATTTACCATCTGCCTTAAAAGGAATCGATACGAGATGGCCGTTTAAAATTCCTTCTACAATAGGAATATATTTGACGACACTGTCAACGGTTTTAAACGGGGCGACCATTCCC
>JAUVGT010000239.1 GCA_030593645.1 Deltaproteobacteria bacterium | reverse complement strand
TGTAAAGCTGGTAAAAAAAATACCGACTATAATAAACATTGATCACCACATCACCAATACAGGATTTGGAAACATTCAGTATGTGGATACATCCGCATGCGCGACAACTGAAATCATATACCGTATTATTCAGAAAATGGGGATTTCGATCGATAAAGCAATAGCGACTTCGATCTATACCGGCATCATAACCGATACAGGATCATTTAGATTCTCAAATACAAACCGGGCCGCATTTACCATCTGCGATGAAATGATGACGAAAGGGGTTGCTCCATACGATGTGGCTCAACATGTATATGGAACTTATTCTCTGGGCCGAATCAAACTTTTAAACCTTGCGCTCGATTCGATTGAGATATCTGATAATGGTAAACTTTCAATCATGACAGTAACACCGGATATGTTAGATCAGACAGGCACGCAACCGGAAGACACGGATGGCCTGATACAATACGCCAGGCGTATTAAAAATGTCAGGGTAGCGGCACTTATACAGGAATACAGTAAAACAAAAAAACGCGGCAGATATCATGTGAGCCTGAGATCAGATGGTTCTGTAAATGTTGCCGCAATCGCCGCGTCGTATGGCGGAGGAGGCCATTTCAGTGCCTCAGGATATAATTCATACTTATCACTTTCGGATATTAAATCCGAAGTGATGAGCCTGGCAGATAAGATATAACAGGTATTCGGCTTCAACCCCGATCAGCAAAAGTTATCCGGCTGAGTTCAAAATGGTGAGATTGCGGCATCGCAACTCAAAATCGAGATATTTATGGGAGGGAACGATTATAACGGTATACTGATTGTTGATAAACCCGCGGGAATGAGTTCCGCACAGGTTGTTGCATTTGTAAAAAATAGATTAAAAGCCAGGAAAGTCGGACATGCAGGTACCCTGGATCCTTTTGCCACGGGTGTGCTTTTATGCTGCATAAACAGCGCGACAAAACTATCCCGGTTTTTTCTGCATGATAAAAAAAAATATAGTGCAATACTTGAACTTGGAATAGAAACTGACACGCAAGATTCAACTGGAACAATTATTTCGACCTGTGATAAGGTTGAATTTACAGAACAGGCCATCCGGGAGGTTTTTGTGCGGTTTCAAGGTGAAATCGAACAAATTCCCCCGTCTTATTCGGCCTTGAAACATCAGGGTGTTCCCCTGTATAAACATGCCAGAAGGGGTAACATCATAAAAAAACCGGCAAGGCGGGTACACATCTATGATCTTAATGTTTGTAAAATCAACCTGCCTCTGATACATTTTGAAGTCACATGTTCTGGAGGCACATATATCAGGGCCCTCGGTTCTGACATCGGCAGGCAGCTTGGATGCGGTGCCCGTCTCAAAGATCTTAGACGACTCGGTAGCAGTGGCTTTTCTATAGAAAACGCATTAACACTGCCAAAACTGGAAGAATATGTATCCACCGGAAAAATTTTAAACCACATCATCAGTATGTCTGATTCTCTGCATAACATGCCGGCAGCGGAAGCGGATGATGAATTAAGAAAAAAAATCAGGCATGGTATTATACTGAAACAAAAAGACCTGAATTTAACCTCGACAGACCATCGGGAAGGTTTTATAAAGGTTCATAATAAAAATCAGGAACTCATCGCTGTTTTGAGTCACGATTTGAAAAAAAATGAATTAACATATTGTTGTGTTTTTGAAAAATAATCAAGTTTTATTAAATCAAGAGGAGGCAAAAGAAAGTGGTTTTCACAGCAGAAGACAAAAAAAAGCTGATTGATCAGTTCCAGCTCCATGAAACAGACACAGGCTCACCGGAAGTTCAGGTTGGCTTAATCACGCATCGTATTTCCTATCTCACGGAGCATTTGAAAACTCATAAAAAAGATCATCACTCCAGACGGGGATTGCTTATGCTTGTCGGCAGACGCCGCAGGCTTTTAAATTATGTAAAAACAAAAGATGTGAACCGCTACAGGACAATCATAAATGTCCTCGGACTAAAGCGGTAACAAAATCTCATCAGCAGATTAATAAGGTTTCCTGATGTTGAACTGCCGGTCCACAGGGCAGATCCTTACCAGCAAGGGATGCATTATTATTTGTCTGCAGAATTGAGCGGCTTATTCGACAGTTGTTTGATTTAAGGCGCTTATTTTTTAGGAGAAAACTATGAAAATTGAATTAAACACCCAACTTGGTGGCCAAACCCTGACAATCCAAACCGGTAAGATGGCTAAACAAGCGTCCGGTGCGATAGTTGTAACATATGGTGATACAATTGTACTGGTTAGCGCGGTATCCGCCAACACGGAAAGAGAAATTAGTTTTCTTCCGTTGACGGTTGAATATCAGGAAAAGATATATGCCGCGGGCCGAATTCCGGGCAATTATTTCAGACGTGAAATCGGCAGACCGAGTGAAAAAGAAACCTTGACCGCCCGATTGATTGACCGCCCGATCCGGCCGCTTTTTCCAAAAGGCTATAACTATGAAACACAGGTAATCGCCACGGTCCTGTCAATGGATCAGAAAAATGATCCGGATACGCTTGCCATGATCGGTGCTTCGGCGGCTCTTGAAATATCAGATATCCCTTTTGCCGGACCGATTGCATGCGTTAGGGTCTGCCGTATCGACGGGCAGTTGATCATTAACCCTCCGATAGAAAAATGGGCGGAGGCCGATATCAATATTATCGTAGTAGGCTCAAAAACAGGAATCGTAATGGTGGAGGGCGGCGGAAATATTGTCAATGAACCGGATATGCTTGAAGCAATTTATTTCGGTCACAAGGAAATGCAGCCGCTCATCGAACTCCAGGAAGAGCTGAAACGGAAAGTCGGAAAAGAAAAACGATTGTTCATTTCGCCTGAAAAAGATCCGGAACTTGTTAATAAAGTAGAGTCCCTGGCCATGTCGCCGGTTAGTGAAGCACTAAAAATACCGGACAAAATGGAACGATATGCGGCTCTCCGTAAAGTAAAAGCTGAAATCATTGAAAAACTGGGAGAAGATTACAGCGAGCAAAAAAATGATGTCAGTGATGCCCTCCAGGATCTTAAAAAAACAATCATGAGAAACCTCACCCTCAATGAAGGGCGTCGTATTGATAACCGGAAATTTGATGAAATCAGACCGATTTCATGCGAAACAGGTATTCTTCCCAGGCCGCATGGCAGTGCCCTGTTTACACGCGGTGAAACACAAGTGCTGGGTGTACTGACTCTCGGTTCCGGCCAGGATGAACAGCGGGTGGAAACACTGATCGGTGAAGAGTTCAGGCCATTTATGCTTCATTATAATTTCCCGCCGTTTTCAGTCGGTGAAGTTAAACGAATGGGAGGACCCAGTCGAAGAGACATCGGACATGGCGGTCTTTCCACAAGAGCCATCGAAAAAGTGTTACCCGCAAAGGAAGACTTCGACTATACCATCCGGATTGTTTCAGAAGTTCTGGAATCAAACGGTTCATCATCAATGGGAACCGTATGCGCAGGCACTCTTGCCCTGATGGACGGCGGTGTGCCCATTACTGCTCCTGTAGCCGGTATTGCAATGGGATTGATAAAAGAAAATGATAAAACCGCGATCCTCTCGGATATATTGGGTGATGAAGACCATACAGGAGACATGGACTTCAAAGTTGCCGGTACAAAAGATGGGATCACCGCGCTGCAGATGGATATAAAAATTCTTGAACTTCCACGTGACATCATGGAAAAAGCGCTGGAACAGGCCAGGGTCGGACGGCTCTTTATTCTTGACAAAATGCTTGAGACATTGAATGAATCCCGAAAAGAGATTTCCCCCTATGCACCCAAAATACTGACCATACAGATCAATCCGGATAAAATTCGTGAAGTGATCGGACCGGGTGGAAAGATGATTCGCTCAATACAGAGTGAATCAAATACCAAGGTTGAAATTGATGATACCGGGCTCATTAAAATCGCTGCAATTTCAAAAGAAGATGCTGATGCAGCCGAATTGATGATCAAGGACCTGGTACTTGAACCCGAAGTGGGACGCGTTTATGAAGGGACCGTGGTAAAAATCATGGATTTTGGAGCATTTGTCCAGATATTACCCGGAACAGATGGTCTGGTGCACATATCACAATTGGCCAAAGAACGTGTGACTAAAGTATCTGATATTGTAAAAGAGGGAGAGAAAATCAAGGTCAAGGTTCTTGAAATCAACCGGGATGGTAAGATTCGTTTGAGCCGTAAGGCTGTCATTGCAGAAGAAAATGAATAATACGTATAAAAGAACAACCCTGAAAAACGGCGTTCGGATACTTACAAAAAAAATGCCTCATGCCCGCAGTGTATCGATGGGTGTATGGGTGAATGTCGGTGCCCGTGATGAATCGGATTCTGAAAATGGTCTTTCCCATATGATCGAACATATGATTTTTAAGGGGACAGAAAAACGGACCGCTTTCCAAATTGCCAAAGAGTTCGATGCCATCGGCGGGCAGACAAACGCTTTTACAAGCTATGAAAATACTTGCTACCATGCCAGGGTAATGGATACCCACTTTAAAACCATGCTGGATATCCTTTCTGATATTTTTTTAAACTCAGTGTTCAATGAAGAAGAAATTGAGAAGGAGCGCCCGGTCATCTTTCAGGAAATCGGGATGATGGAAGACAGCCCTGAAGACTACATTCATGTATTATCAGGAAATTCCTTTTGGGGAGATAATCCCCTGGGCAGAACAATTCTTGGAACTCGTGAAAACCTGAACCTTTTTGACGCAGTCTCTATCAAGAATTTTTTTCATCGATTCTATCAGCCGGACCGGATTATCATTTCCGCGGCCGGTAATATTTCACATTCAGCCATTCTCGATATGATCGCGCCCCTGTTCGAGATGATAAAATCCGGCAATGGTTTCCCTGAACGCATCACACCCCATGAACATTCACTGGTTAACCTGCATTACAAGGATATAGAACAGGCACATATTTGCATCACAACAAAAGGGATAGCGATTACAGACACCCGACGCTATTCATATTCACTGCTGAATACCATCCTCGGCGGCAACATGAGTTCAAGACTTTTTCAAAAAATCAGAGAATCAAGGGGACTTGCTTATTCTGTCTATTCATTTATATCTTCATATGTTGACACAGGTTTGTTCGGTGCATACGTGGCTGTTCATCCGGACAAGATCAGAGAGTCGATTGACCTGATATTAAATGAAATGCGGATTCTTAAAAAATTACCTGTTGATTCTTCTGAACTCAAAGATGCAAAAGACTTTACCATCGGTAATCTAATGCTTGCTTCAGAAAGTATCGACAACCAGATGGTAAGGTTGGCACAAAACGAACTTAACTTCAGCACGCAAATCCCGATACAGGAAGTTGTAAAAAAAATCCAGGCGGTCACAAAAGATGACATCATCGATCTTGCGAATACACTCTTTAAAGAAGATCAGTTCGCCCTGACTACTCTTGGGCCAGTTAAAGACAAAAATTATTTAGACGGCATCTTGACTCCTTAAAAAAAACTATACGTGTTTTCATAACCTCTCCCCTGACCCAATCTCAAGTGTTGGGTCAGAGATTTTGTAACCATTTCCAAGCATTGAGAATAACCGTGCCCTTTTGTATTCAATGGATAATACACTGACAATAAAATTTCTTCGGTTGAGGCCAGAACAGGATAAAGATATTTCTTTCCCAAAATACATGACTCCATATTCAGCGGGAATGGATATTTGTGCCGCCCCGGAAAAACCGATTGTTCTTAAACCAAAGGCTATTGAGTTAATCCCGACCGGTTTTGCGATCGCCATCCCTGAGGGATTTGAAGTCCAGATCCGTCCGAGAAGCGGAATTGCTGTAAAACACGGAATTGGTCTGATTAACTCCCCCGGAACAATCGATTCAGATTATCGGGGAGAAGTGAAAATTGCCGTGATCAACCTGGGAAAAAGCGAATTCAGGATTAATCGTGGAGACAGGATCGCCCAAATGATCATAAACAAGATATATCGGGCAAGACTCAATATTGTTGAACAGCTTGATGAGACAGATCGGAGTAATGGCGGGTTTGGGCATACGGGTATTTAAAAGCCGCCTCTCAGGCACTATTTCTGCGTTGGAGCAATCCGCCTGAGGCGGATCAATCCTCGAAATATAAATATATTCCTTCCTGCCCCGTAGGTCTGGCAGATCGTACGGGGCGGTTCAAATTTGCGCTCCACCTTGAACGTGATTCTGAGAGCCGCCTTGAACATGTTTTTACCGTTTTTAAACTCTTTTAAAGCATACGAAAAAAATACTGAGCTTTTGTCTCAAAACACTTAAACAATATATCTTTATGCCACCTGAAGAACATCGCAAAGAAGAATCAGTACCCGATACTGAATCCAGGCTCAAGATCTGTGTGCTGGCCAGCGGCAGCGGCGGGAATTCAACATACATTTCCGATGGTACGACTTCAATTCTGGTTGATGCCGGTCTTTCCGGTATCGAAATCGAACGCAGATTAAAATCCCGGGGGTTAGATCCCGAAAAACTTTCCGCTCTCCTTTTAACCCACGAGCATTCCGATCACAGCCAGGGTGTGGGAGTTCTTTCAAGGCGTTACAACCTTCCTGTTTATATCAGTAAAAAAACGAAGGGAGCCGCGTCTCATATTGGAAAACTTCATGATCATAAACTGTTCAAATGCGGTTACACGTTTATGATTGACAACCTATCGATACATCCATTTTCTCTTTCACACGACGCAATCGACACATCCGGATTTACCATTGAACGGAACGGTCTAAAAGTGGGAATTGCCACCGATCTTGGTATTGCGACGGCCATGGTCAAGGAACACCTGAAAGATTGCACGGCTTTAATCATTGAAGCAAATCATGATCGCGAAATGCTCATCAATGGCCCTTATCCCTGGCCATTGAAACAGCGTATTCAAAGCAGGATCGGTCATCTTTCAAATAGTGACTCAAACCACCTATTGAATGAACTCAAACATGACAACCTTAAGCACGTAATCCTGGCCCATCTCAGCGAAACAAATAATACCCCCGATTCCGCACTAAATACCGTTGGCAAAGCCCTCCAGAATACCAAGATAAAACTGCATGTAGCCCTTCAGGATGTATGCAGCCAAATCGTGGAAATATAGCCCGGTATTCTCACAATATCTTTCAGTTTTAATAGGTTATGCACCACGAAATTCGCCCCGTTATGAAATTATTAGCACAACCGGTGATCCAACCAAACAGAAGCGCAAAAATAATGAGTACCCTGAAATAGTTATTATTATTCTTTATCATTTCTCTATCAGTTAAACTGAGACACGCGCGGTTTTTTGCGCATCGATTCTCAATTGAATTGTTAGCACTTGACGGTTTCGTAAAAAGTTCAAATTCAAGGCGTGCAAATTTCGTTATCATGAAGCGTACTTATCGGACCCGCCCTGTTAAATCTGTCTTTTTATTTAACAGGGGAGTTGAATAATTGCGAAATGCAGCGCAACGCAGAAGTTGGACTTTTTACGAAACCGTCAACTTTAGATGCCGATATGGCATGTTATATTGCAGCGGCATAACAGCCCCCGGACGGTCGGAATGACAGGACTCCGCGTTCCCCTAATCGCCTCTAACCGGATATAAGTACT